>JASFJP010000005.1:0-25441 GCA_050121225.1 Desulfobacterales bacterium | reverse complement strand
CGCCAAACTCGTCGCACGCTACGATATTTTAGCGGTCCCGGTTGTAGATGACTCCAACCGTTTGGTAGGTATTGTTACGGTGGACGATGTCATCGATATTCTCAGAAAAGAGGCTACGGAAGATATATTAAAGATGGCCGGTGCGGGAGGGGAATTCATCGAAACGAAATCCATCCTTAAGAGCACCCGAATTCGATTGCCGTGGTTGTTCGCGAGCTGCTTAGGTGGCATCATTGCATTCTTCATTATTGGGAAATTCGAAGGCAGTCTTTATAAAATCGCGTATCTGGCCGCATTTATTCCAGTGATTATGGGTATGGGTGGCAATATCGGTACCCAGTCATCCACTATCGTCGTACGCGGCCTGGCGACCGGGCGTCTCGGTCTTAGAGATATCTGGAAAGTTGTATTTAAGGAGCTTTCGATCGGTATTATCCTGGGATTGGTTTACGGGGGGCTCATCGGCGGTGTCGCCCAGTTTCGTTACAGCACGGTGGCGCTCGCCGTGTCTGTTGCCTTGGCGGTGATCTGTTCGATGTCTGTAGCTGCTCTTGTGGGATCCCTGGTTCCAATGGTTTTTGCCAGGGTTAATATCGATCCTGCCGTGGCTACGGGTCCATTTGTGACCACGGCCATTGATATCATCAGCGTGTTCTTTTATTTTGTAATTGCTACAACCCTCCTCGGTATATAAACACATGCCAGCCTTTTCCACGCCTGCCGTTTTACTTCGAAGACTGGACTACGGGGATTTTGATTTAATCACCACTTTTTTTACCCTGGAAAAGGGGAAAGTGACACTGATTGCCAAATCAGCTAAGAAAAGCACGAAACGATTTTCAGGAATTTTGGAGCTTTTCTCGGTGTTGGAAATTGTCGGCAGCACGGGGAAGGGGAAAGGACTACCGGTCTTACAAGAGGCAGTTTTACGAAAACCCTTTGACAGACTTCGAGCTGATTTTAGGAAAACTTCTTATGCCAGCTACTGGGCTGAATTGATCAATAATTGGATGGAAGAAAATTTTAAATCGGTGTCACTATTTTATCTTTTTCAACATGCTCTTACGGAGCTTAATAGTGACCAAACCCCGGCCAACGTCTTGAATATTTTGTTTCAAATGCGGTTATTGAACATTTCCGGGCTGAAACCCTGTTTAAATCGCTGTAGTTACTGCCAGCAGGACCTTGAGACAATTAAAGAGGCGAAAATCTGCGTTGATTTACAAAAGGGAGGTATCCTGTGTGGGAATTGCTCAAGCGCTTCGGCCACCAGGATAACGCTGTCCAAAGGAACGATCAAGCAGCTTCTTTGGGTTGAAAGCGGTCAACTCTCCAAAGCGTCGAGAATCAAATTTAACTCCGCGGCATTAAAGGAAGGCACAGAGTTTTTAGAGGAATTCGTCCCCTATCATTTGGGGCGTCAGCCGCGCAGTTTGAAATTTCTACGTCAGGTTCGGGACGGTTAACACCTGAAAAAGTCAGGTAATATTAGATATTTGGTTTGATAGGTCTTCAATTCAGGAATTCATCAATCATGTCGGATAAATTCAGACGGATTTTGGAAACAAAAACAATTGAAGCCTCGGCTCCCTGTCGAGTCGACATGGGCGGTACACTGGATATCCCGACTTTCTATTATCCCCTGCGCCATTTGAAACCTTGTACGTTTAATATCGCTTTGGATCTCAAAACACATGTTCGTCTGCGGGCGCATGACAAAGGACGGATACGGATTTCTTCGACTGGATTCAATGATGCAGAATTTACCGCAGATACCGCACCTTTTGATCACCCCCTGGGTCTGATGTTCGCTACTGCGGCATATTTTAATGCCCAAGGCGTTCATATCGAGATCGATTCCCAATCTCCGACTCGCAGTGCACTGGGCGGATCATCCGTCGCTGTGGTGGCGCTGGTTGCCGCACTCTCAAAATTGATGGCCGGTGGAGAATCAGGCCGTGGATTTAGTCGACGCGCCACCGCCTTACTGGCTTATCAAATAGAGCAGTCCGTGGCTGGCGTGCCCTGTGGGATTCAAGATCAGCTGGCCGCCACCTACGGTGGGGTGAACGTCTGGCACCTGCAGGGTGACCCTGATCGGCCTGTATTCAGAAGAAAAACAGTTTTCGGTAAAAAAGCCCATCGCGCACTTGAACGGCATATTCTGGTCGCGTATTGCGGAAAACCTCATCTTTCGGCCAATATCAATGGCCGATGGGTGAAGCACTTTCTCTCCGGCAAGTATCGGGATCTTTGGGCGGAAATTATTGCCTGTACCCGCCAATTTGTAGCTGCCCTGGCAGATCGTGATTTTAATCGGGCGGCCATGCTTATGAATAATGAAACAGACATCCGAAAAAAAATGACCCCGGATGTGCTGGATAGACTTGGGCATAAATTGGTGAATATAGCCGTGCAAAATCGTTGTGGTGCCCGATTTACGGGTGCCGGTGGCGGCGGATGCCTATGGGCACTCGGAGAAATTGAAAATATTGACATATTGAAACCTTTGTGGGAAGAGACACTTTCATCCAGAGATGAGGCTCGGTTGTTGGATGTCGCGATTGATTCGAGGGGGTTGGTTGTCCGTTGAGCTTTTTCGTGTTTCGTATGTTTTTACAGATTAAGATAACAGCAAGATAAATTCGGGAAAGGGATTATGTAAATGAACTTTCAAGATGTTATTCTGGAACTGACCAAATTTTGGGCTCGAAAAGGCTGTGTAATGGTACAACCCTATGATTTGGAAGTCGGTGCAGGAACGTTTCATCACTTCACTACCTTAAAAGCGCTGGGACCGGAACCCTGGAACGTCGCCTATGTGCAACCTTCCCGACGGCCTACGGACGGTCGTTACGGCGATAATCCCAATCGTCTGCAGCATTATTACCAATATCAGGTCATTTTGAAACCCTCTCCCTTTGATGTGCAAAAGCAGTATCTTCAGAGCTTGAAAGTGCTCGGGGTTGATCCGCTCGATCACGATATCCGTTTTGTCGAGGATGATTGGGAATCCCCGACGCTCGGTGCTGCCGGTCTAGGTTGGGAAGTATGGCTGGACGGCATGGAAATAACTCAGTTTACCTACTTTCAGCTCGCCGGAAGCATCGAACTGAGCCCCATCTCGGTAGAGCTGACCTATGGCTTAGAGCGTATAGCCATGTATCTTCAGGGAGTGGACAACGTCTACAATCTGAAATGGAACGATGAGATTAGTTACGGAGCTGTGCATCACCAACAGGAAGTCGAACAGTCCACCTATAATTTCGAAAAGGCCGATGTGCCGGCGTTGTTGGATCTATTTAACATTTACGAAACCGAATCGATGAAACAAATTGAAAGTAAACTTGTTCTTCCGGCTTACGAATATTGCCTGAAATGCTCACATACTTTTAATCTTCTGGATGCGAGAGGTGCCATCAGCGTTACCGAAAGAACCGGTTATATTGCTCGTATTCGAAATCTTGCCAGACAATGTGCGGAAGGGTATTTGAATCAACGGGAAGCAAAGGGTTTTCCGTTGTTAAAACAGAAGAAATGACGTTGCATGTGACATGAAAAATAATTGAAAGTGTCCTGGTACGGATAGACTGTGTAATCCGAAACACGAAATTGACACTGCCTGATTGAGGTGACTATGGAAAATTTATTGCTCGAGATCGGAACCGAAGAAATCCCCGCAGGTTATATATTGCCGGCGTTGAATGCCTTGTCATCAATGTTGCAGCAGCGCTTGAGCGATGCACGCATTGAGCACGGCGACGCCCATGTTTACGGCACGCCGAGGAAACTGGCGGTTGTCGTAAAACATGTAGCCCCAAAACAGCAATCAATGAAAAGTGACGTCGTCGGCCCCCCGGCAAACATTGGTTTTGATGAAAATGGCAAACCGACCATGGCGGCCCAGAAATTTGCGGAAAAAGTTGGGGTTCCCATAAAAAAACTCACCGTAAAAGATACACCCCGGGGTTCGTACCTTTGCGCAAAAAAAACAGAACGGGGTACGGCTACCCGGACCCTGCTAAAGGAGATTTTACCGGATGTTATTCTGTCTATCCCTTTTCCCAAAAAAATGAAGTGGGCTGACCTAGACATCGAATTCGCCAGACCTATCCATTCCATACTGACATTGTTGGGGGAAAAAGTCGTCCAATTTCAGCTTGGCAATTTAAAAAGCGGACGACACACATTCGGACATTATTTTATGGCTCCTGGAAAAATTAGGTTGGACAGTGCCGATGACTATGTTGAAACGTTGACCTCCGCCCATGTGTTGGTCGACATGGACGAACGCAAAAAGAAGTTGGAAAACGATATCGCCGAAGTTGCCGGGAAAGTTGGCGGCCGGATTCTACCCGACAAAGAACTGGTTGAAATTGTGACCAATCTGGTTGAATATCCGTTCCCCGTTGTTGGAAATTTCGATGAGGAGTTCCTCGAAGTACCAGACGAAGTTTTAATCACAGCCATGCGAGAGCATCAAAAATACTTCGCCGTTGTGGACAAAAACAACAAGCTGATGCCGTGTTTTATTGCCGTAAACAATACAGAGGCACGCGATATGACCCTTGTGGCTAAAGGACATGAGAGGGTACTTCGCGCCCGTTTGGCAGATGCTCAATTTTTCTATCGCGGTGATCTGCAAGTTCCCAATGATGAACGCGTGGAGAAGTTAAAGGGAGTCCTCTTTCAGACAGAGCTGGGAACTATGTACGAAAAAACAGAGAGGGTCGAAAAAATTAGCGCGGTTCTGGCTGACGGTATTGATGGCGGTCCTGAATTGGATGAAAGCGGTGGTGATTTAAAGAGCCAGGCCAAAAGAGCCGCCCGGCTGTGCAAGGCCGACTTGGTCAGCCAGGTGGTCGTTGAGTTTCCGAAGCTACAGGGCGTTATGGGACGAGTCTATGCAACGGTTTCCGGGGAACCTTCTACAGTTGCGAAAGCTATAGAAGAGCACTATCGGCCGCTTTATTCCGGTGCACCCCTTCCGGAAACTCTGGTGGGAGCAATACTCAGCCTCGCCGATAAAATAGATTCTATTTGCGGCTGTTTCAGTGTCGGACTCATACCTACCGGTGCGTCTGATCCTTATGCTCTAAGGCGGCAGGGGATCGGTATCCTTCAAATTATGGTGAATCAGGGATTCTCCTTTGCATTATCCGGGTTAATTGAAGAAAGCTTGACGCTTTTCAACCCGGATAATATTCAAGAAGTTAAAGATCAGGTTTACACGTTTCTACAAAACCGAATGACCGGACTGCTATCTGAAGATGGGTTTTCAAAGGATACTATTGCCGCCGTTCTCAGCGTGTCGTGCGATAATATACCTGAAACCTGGAGGCGGGTGGAAGCGCTGGAGAAACTCAAAGCCAAACCGGATTTTGAGCCCCTCGCCGTAGCTTTCAAACGGGTCGTAAACATTATAAAAAAGGCCGATGATATTCGCACGGGAAATGTGGATCGTAATTTGTTCGAGCATGTGTCCGAATCCGCTCTTCAGGATGCCTACAAATCTGTGAAAGCCAAGGTTGAAGATGACCTGTCAAAGGGATCATTTGACCACGCCCTACTCAAGATCGCCTCTCTGCGTGACGCCGTGGATGATTTCTTTGAGGGTGTCATGGTTATGGTCGAAGATGAGAATGTACGTCGCAACCGACTTGCGCTGCTGGGGCAAATCGCCGCCCTCTTCGGTAAGTTTGCCGATTTTTCTAAGTTGTCAGCCTAAATGTCTGCCATTATATTGATTGCTGTGATGCCGCTTTAAGAGGTTTTTAATCTAATTACTATCTCGGCTTTATTGCATGGGAAGAAGTCTCATGTCATCATTAAAGGTTAGCTCAAATGGGGTTGCTTCGATTGTGATGTTATCTTGCTCACGCAGATCAGGCAACACTGCTTCTGTGGCCCAGAATGTTTTCAGGGAACCGGTGTTGACAATGCGTGCCATGCGAACTTTAAGCGGGTTCGGTATGCGGTTGAGGGCTGCTTCCAGCAATGCCATGTCATTGTCGAGAACAATGGGCATGCGTGCCGATTGAAAAATACCCGATGTAAAGGCATTCAAATAGGTGGCATTCCAGTCGATTTTGTCGATAAGTCTTTGGGTAGTTAGGTCCGCCATGCCGATACCGGTGGCATTGCCGTGAGATTGGGTTGTTAAATCCAGTACAGCGAGAATTCGATAATCGGGTTTGCGCTCGCCGCCCTGTCTGCGCCAAAACCCGATGACGTTGGGATCCATTCCGGCGCCACTTACATTTTTTCCCAATTCATCCACCAGCAGCACATCCAGATCGTCCACCGGAAGCTTTGGTAACAGATTCCAGGCGATTTTTAAATAATCCTGATCCACATTCACAAAGTCTTCCGGCCCGGCCAATTTAATGGCATTAATTTTCCCCCAAGCATTCTCGGTAACGGCCAATCCACATAGGATCGACGCTTTCTCAATGATCATTTTGGCTGCCGGAACAATCGTTTTGGCGAGGTCAAACCTATGCATATTAGCAGCTCCCTTTTGTCTTCCACAACCAACTGCTAGAATTTTACAGAGTCCCGACTCCACATCCGAGCGAAATGCGGTATGCGGTTTTATGCGATTAATGACCACGATATGGTCAGCAGCAAGGGCATCTTTGGCAAAAAAGACTTCCGCACCGGTATCAATACGGCCAAGCGACTCGACATCCATATTCGAAACAATCGGCGCCCCCACAGTTCTCTCAGTAATACCCAGCTCGGCCAAGACCTGCGCTTGTCCGGAACCCGTCGCACTGCCATGGGAACCCATAGCAGGTATGATATACGGTTCAAGATGCATTTGATGCAGACACTCGACCACCGTCGATACTAGAACTTTAAGTTCATGAGTACCCCTTGAGCCCACACCAATTGCCACACTCTGACCAGGCTCTATGCGTGCCTGCGGGTCAAAACGTGAGAACTCATCGCGGACAGCCTGCTGCAGGTTGTCAATGGAAATGGCATCAAAGCATTGATGAATACGGTAAAATAGCGGAAAGTCCATAGGTTATCCTACGAAATAAATGAAAACGCATTATTCGGCATACCAACAAGCAGAGCAATGGCAACCTATGCTTTAGTCGTTGCTGAATCAAGATTCTATCACAAGAGCGAGAAGCCAAGTGCAGTGTTGACAGAGTCCCGGAGTACCGCAATTGCCGAGTTGATTGCCTGCTCTACGGCGATTAATCCGAGACCTTCCAAAGCTAGCAAGACAGTGCGGGATGCATTTTTTTGAATTTCAAAATGCAATTTTGCTTGCTCCTCGGTTATTTTCCCAGCCAATTTTAGTCTTTCAATCATAACTAAGGATTCAGCAAGTTTCTTAGATTCCGAATCAGCGTATTCTTTTACTTCCGGCCATTGTTTTTTTAAATTAGCTCTAAAGGCTTCCAACATATTTGAAGCTAGTTCAGTAACATCTAATTCCATAATTGTCCTCCTTTATGGCGCCTTAAAAATGTGTACGCATACTATATATCTTCCCCTCTTTTTTTAGCTAGCTCTAGTTTAAGAATTGCGGTGAAACTTGTGTTGAAATTACTTCTTAACAAAGAAATTTGCTCCGGCGAGAGACAACTGATTTTATGCAGCTTTTCTAGCTTATCTAAACTATCCTTTAACAGCTCTATTTGCTCCACGGTTATCTCATTTTTTGGCACTGCCCTTGCCCGAACCTCGATGGCACTTATCTCCACCTTAGATTCCTGATAAAAGGATTGATGATTCTCGTATTTGCATTCTGGCGAACCCTCTTGAGATTCGACTGTCACAAAAAAAGTTTCGAATTTTTTTTGCAATTCTGTAACAGCGTTGTCTGTCTTTTCATCATAGCTGCTTATAAGCTTTACAGAGCATCCGGATGCAACCAATAATGCAAGGTAGACAATGAGTAACGTTATACATAACCATTTGTAAGTTGTGAAAGTTTTTCTCATTTTGTTACCTCCTATGCGGTAGTTTTAAAATCAAAGAATTAAAGGGAGAATACGCTATTTATTCTAACGCTGTGTCCAGCAACTGTTTCACTTTTTTAACGCCGTCACTGGCGTCTTGTGCGAAGGCATCCGCACCGATTCGGTCAGCCCAGCGCTGGGTCACTGGAGCGCCGCCGACGATCGTTTTAAACCTTGGTTTTAACCCTGCTTTTTTCAGTTCTTCTTCAAGCTCTTTTTGAACGCCCATAGTTGTTGTCAAAAGCGTACTGCTGCCGATAATATCCGCATCAAATTTTTCAGCTTCTTCGATAAAACGAGCAATAGGAACATCGCGTCCAAGATCTAAAACATCGAATCCGTTGGCGCGGAAAAGAGAGATGACGATAGTTTTACCTATGTCATGCATATCACCTTCAACGGTTCCGATGACTAGTTTGCCGCTGACTGTCTCCTGCTCCTGAGGGATCGCTGCATTTATTATGGCGGTTGCCTTTTCCATAGCCTCGGCCGACTTCACAAGCCCCGGAATAAACAGCTTTCCCGAGCCGAATAAGTCACCGACCCTATTGATTCCGGGAATGAATCCATGCGTCATCAATTCCAGCGGATCAATTCCTAGCTCAAGTCCCCGTTTCGCCAACTCAGTCGATTTATCAACATCGCCGTTTACAATGGCTTCAATCGCTTCCGTAAAGGTTTTTTCTGACATAATTCTATCCGTTCAATGATTATTAAGCGCCAATTTGAGATTTAAATAATTGCACCGAATTTATGGTAATACCCAGTAGATCCGCAATCTTTAGCTTTGCTCTGATGCCCTTCGGACTGCCGGTTACGGAGGTAATAATTCCAATTCCGAGGTCCTCCCTGAGCTGCCGCATGACTTCCTCATTGATCAGTTCCCCTAATTCTATTCCCAGTTTTTTTGCTACATATTTTTTTGCCTCAGCTATTTTCATTTTTTTTATTAGCTGCATCCAGGCCACCAGATCTCCGGAGGTTCGAATGCCGCCCATACCAGACGAAAAAATATGAGCAAGATGCATTCCGAATGGATCACCGACGCCTATCTACAAACCATCTGCTTTGCCGATCTGTACGAGAGATTTCGATGCACGGGTGACACTGTCAATCGGTGGTGCCTCCATCATCGGGACGCCGCCAACTCCCATTCCGACGTTGACATGTACCGGGATATCTACAGCCGCTACAGCTTCTTTTACAAAGGTGACGGCCCGCGCAACATTCCAGGGCACGGATTCATTCGTATTGGTTCCGATGGCCACACCATAGATACTGGCTCCGGCGGCCGCCGCAACTTCGGCTTGTTTGTGGGGATACATACCCGCCAGCAGTTTGTCGTTGAAGGTGACCTCTCCGTGCATCCCTAAGATAAATTCTCCCGCTCCTCCCAAGATGATCGGCATCTTCGGTGCAGCCTTTTTCAAATCACTGATTGCTTGTAATGCCGCCCTGAAATCTGCGTCTCCAGCCGAACCGGCAGTATCGAAATTGAGTCCTTCACAGCCGATACTGTTCAGCTTTTTTCCGACAAACACCAAATCCTGGCATAGTTGCTCGGCAGCGGTTTCCTGTGCTTCCTGAGCTTGCTTGATTTTGCCTTGGGGAAGCAGATCAGCTGGATTGGGGTGCGGGCCATCCGGTTGAAAGTACAACCCCATATTGGGTTGCGCGCCATATAAAAAAGGCGCTGTCGTGGTTAATGAGATAGTGTAATAGTCATTCATCTCGGAGTTTATGACGGGTTTTACCGGCTTGAAACTGTAATCGCTGTGCCCCATCGATGTGCTATCAGCCGCACAGGCGCGTTCATAGGTCAAGACGGCTTGCATGCGACTCATAGAAATCCCAATGCCGCCGCTGTCCTGGCCGGAATAAAAACTCATCGAGCAGCCGTCATCGGTTACAATGACTTCCTCCCCGGGTGGGACACTAACCACCCTTGACGGCTCAGCGATGATTTCAAAAAGTTGATCGCTTTCCTTCGAGGTCAGTCCTGGGATACCGGCGCGTTGGGAGGCATCCTGGGTGCCGGCTAAAATGTCCTCCATGACCTCCTCCGCGGATAGAAAAACCAGTTCACCGTCACCCATTCTAGTACGAATTTGATCCTTCAAAGTTACCCCCCCCCTCAATAAATTCGGATACTAAATTCCTAATTCACCTTCGGTCTCAGCTATGATTGACCGAATTTCCGATAACATTTTATCTGGTAGTGGTAGCGGTTTGTGGTTCTGCAATATATCCCGGGTTTTTTCCAACGCGCGCTGGTAAATGTCAGTTGCTCCGGATTCTTTCCATTTTTCCATCCGATTGCGATCAATAAATTCGGGCTGAGAATGGGTCCGCATATATTGGAACGTATGATCCTGTGTGAGAAACTCGCCCGACGGTCCTACCGTTTTGATGACATCTACTGCCAGGGAATCATCTATGATGTCAAACCCCCTGATGGTATGTTTGATCATCCTAACAAATTCATTATCCAAAACCAATTGGGCGAAATCGAAGGTGATCCCGCTTTCTAGCATTCCCGGACCGTAAATCAGATTGGCACCTGCCAATGCTGGGATAAGCCCGGTAAGCGTTTTCTCATGGCCTGTTTGGCAATCGGATATTTTAGAATCACTCTACCCGCCGGCGACATAACTTGGCAAGGCATAGTACCGGGCCAGGCGTGCCACCGCTCCGCTGATAACCGCACACTCGGGCGTACCCACCGAAGCTGCCCCTAATTTCAAGTCCATTGCGGTGGTTGAACTGCCATAAATTACGGGTGCCCCTTTGCGAACTAACTGATTCAAGGTAATTCCACTTAAAACTTCAGCATTATGCGTAACCAGGGTTCCGGCTAAGGTGACGGGCGAGGTCCCGCCCGCCATGGCCATTGATAGTATATTGATCACCGAGGTGCTTCGAGCGGCCTCTATGATAATCTCGCAGCATTCACTTATGAGCTTCAGAGGACTGACCGGGCAGGTGGTGAAGGACAAGATGGGACGTTGTTTAAGCTTTTTTATTCCCCCGACAATCAGGCCGGCCATTCGGACCAGTTTATGTAACAAAAAACCGTTTCCTGGACCGACACAGCAATGTTTGGTTGTATTGGTGAGCATGGCTTCGGCATTGTGAAGCGACATCACTGCTTGAGGCACATCGCCGGAACCCACGGCCTTTTCACAAACATCAATATCATCCAAGCAGTCGACCACTTTGGCGGCATTGGCCAGATCGGCTTTGACAGGAGATCTGCGGTGGCCGGTAAAGGGATCAATCACTTCGATTCCTTCGCTAAAATTGGTAAAGTGAACCCGTCCAGCTTCCAGCACTTTGTCATATTTTGAATCGCGTGCAGCTAAGAGAATTTTTGATGGTGCGGATCTAATCGCATCCTCCACCAAATAGGGTGGAATTTTGACGATATTTTTTTTGAGGTCCACTTCGGCTCCGGCACCGTCGAATATCTCTAGCGCCTCATCGGTTTCGATAAAAACGCCTGTTTTTTCAAGTACCTCTAAGGTTGCGAGATGAATATCATCCAACTCATCGTCGGTAAACGCGTTGAGCCCAAATCCTTTCCTGTGATGCTTACCCGGGTGAAAATTTCGCAGCATGAATTTATCTCCCTCCTTGAAGCATGTACATTTTAAATGGTCTTCTAACAAAGGCAAAGTTGAAAATCAACAGCAAGGGTATTAAATATGAGTCGGCATTTGAGAATTATCCTTGCTTGACATCCCTGCAGTCTTACAAGTAAGTATTTGTCAAAACTATTTTCTACAGGGGGAGCAGACATGAATATCCCTTGGACCGAAATCCAGCATAAACGCCTTATAGAACTTGCAGCCGACGGTTCCGATCTCAAAAGACGATTTGACGGTGCGGCTGTCCGTGACAAAGCATTTCAACAGATGGAAAAACAGCTGGTCAACATACAACGGATGAAATTGAATGAGTTTCGTGAGGTTTATCGCAGGCCAAAGCTTTGTCGTTTGGAGAGCCGGTTGACGGATATTTTGATTCAGAATGATTTTGTTCAGGTAGCAACACCCACAATATTATCCAAAGGCCTGCTGGCCAAAATGGGGATTGACGAAAATCACCCGTTGACACCCCACATATTTTGGTTGGGTGATAATAGATGCTTGCGGCCTATGTTGGCTCCGCATTTGTACTTTGTTTTGAAAGACTTATTACGTTTGTGGGAGAAACCGATTCGCATTTTTGAGATAGGTATGTGTTTTCGTAAAGAATCTCAAGGTGCACAGCATTCGAATGAATTTACAATGCTAAATCTGGTGGAAATGGGCCTAGGCGAAGAAGGGCGGCTCGATAGGCTTAAGCAGCTGGCAGCTTTAGTTGCTGAGACGTCCGGAGTGAATGACTATTTTTTTCAGCCGGAAAGCTCTGCAGTTTATGGAGAAACAACAGACATACTAGCCGGTGGAGATCGGGTGGAAATTGGCTCTGCGGCTATGGGGCCCCACTTGCTTGATCGGGCATGGCAAATTACGGATGCATGGGTCGGCATTGGATTTGGCCTTGAGAGGCTGCTGATGGTCGCTGAAAATAGTAAGAGTTTAAAAAAAATGGGTAAAAGTTTGGCATATTTAGATGGTATCCGCCTGAATATTTAGAAATAATTGCTATCTGCAAACTGTTTCGGGAGAATAGCGCTTGATAGTTGCTGTTGTAGGTGGAAGTCTGCAAGGTGTTGAAGTTGCCTATTTGGCTCACAAGGCGGGGTGGAACGTCAGAGTCGTTGATAAAAACTCGCAGGCGCCCGCGTTTGGTTTATGCGATTCATTTTTGCATGTTGATGTGACTGCAGAAAGAGACCTGTCTATAGTATTTGATACTGTCGATCTGGTTATACCGGCCCTTGAAGATGACGACGCGTTAAACTGTTTAAATCAGTGGAGCCACAGTGCGGGTGTTCCCTTGGCATTTGATCCAGATGCCTATACGATCTCTTCCTCCAAATTAGAGTCTAACAAGCTTTTTACACGAATGGGGATACCGGTTCCCTTGTCATGGCCGGATTGCAGTTTTCCGGTGCTTGCCAAACCCAGTAAAAGCAGCGGTAGCAAGGGTTTAAAGTGTTTCCATGATGTTGGTTCATTAAAACACCATTTTTCACAATCGTTTCCTCCTCAAGGGTGGGTGCTACAGGAATATCTTGAGGGCAGCCTGCATTCTTTGGAAATTATGGGTATATCCGGGAGTTATCGCACCCTGCAGGTAACTGATCTGTTTGTGGATAGGGATTATGATTGCAAACGGGTTGTGGCCCCCACAAAATTGCCTGCCAAGCTGACTGTGGAATTGGAGCGGTTAGGGTTGCAGATTGCCAACGCTTTGAATCTGCATGGGATTATGGATTTGGAAGTATTACTGCATCAGGGCGAATTAAAAATACTGGAGATAGACGCGCGCATACCAAGCCAAACACCGACGGCAGTGTACTGGTCTACAGGGCAAAATATGGTTCACATGCTAGCAGATTTGTTCATGGATAGATTCGTACAAACCTGTCCCGGTACTGGGGTTGTGCAAGCAGCAGTTTATGAACATATTTGCGTCTCTCCGGATGGGTTGTATGTAAACGGTGAACACATGATGACCCAGGGTGGACCTCTTTACAGATACAAAAATTTTTTCGGGGCTGATGAAGCGCTTACCAATTATCATTCTAAAAAAGATAAATGGGTGGCTACACTGATCATTTCGGGAAAAGACCGCTGCTCGGCTTTTGCGAAAAGAGACCGAGTCGTTGATACTATCCTGAAACGATTTTCGTTGAAAAAAGTGCACGATTCGATGCCTGCGTTTTGAGAACCGAAGCTTATTCGGGATAATGCCGCTCTATGAGGATAGCTATGACAAGATTGCGATCGGCTGATATAGCGGAAATCTCTGCCGGATTAAAGGCCTATGATGAGGAATTGCTTTCCAAGACCGGGAAAACCCTCAGGGGTTTAGCCTGTTATGCGGTGGAGCTGAATGAAGAAGACATTGTAGATAGGTTATCGCATGTTCAAATCGGTGTGGTTCCCGTTCATTGGGGGCATGGCTTGATTGGGGGATTTTCGGAAACGATACGCGACATTTTAAATCACATTGGATTTCCAACTTTTGTTACCAAAGAATCGGATGTGACCGGAATATCTGAGGCAGTCGACAAACACGCCGACTTTGTTTTCATGGCCGACGATGATTGCTTTGTCGCGCTCAATCTTGAATGCCGCCGGGTAGTTCATAATGCGGACGCGACTGGAAAAGGGTTCCTTGCCGGCTTGAATCTAATGGCCGGGGGGCTCCAGGGGCAAGCGGTTCTGGTAATCGGATGCGGGGCTGTAGGATCAAGTGCGGCCAGGGCACTATTAAATTATGGCGCGAAAATTTCAGTTTATGATTCTGACCCCTCCCGCAGTCGTGAGCTTGCGCGCATATTGGAAAAAAAGTTCAATGTACAAATTAAGATAGAGACTTATTTAAAATCTAGTTTGGCCCAACATCGTTTTTGGGTAGAAGCCACAAATGCTGCGGATGTTATCCATGGCCACGATCTCACTCCAACAACATATATTGCTGCACCAGGGATGCCGATCGGTTTGAGCCGCGACGCAACCCATAAGGTGTCACGACGGATTATTCATGATCCCCTGCAAATAGGGGTGGCGACCATGGGCCTTGAGGCGTTGAAACAAACGTTGACCGCAAACGGTATCTAATGACATAATGAAAATTTCGAAACAATATACAAGCCACTGAAATAAAACCTTCATGTAGGAGAAAACGATGCACCCATTAATTGAATCCCTTGTCAAAAATGGTCCGGTGGTAACAGACGGATCATGGGGTACTCAAATGCAGGCACGCGGGTTAACAAGTGGTGTATGCCCGGATTCATGGAATCTGAGTCATCCGGAATATGTAACAGAAGTTGCCCAGCAGTATGTCGATGCCGGGAGCCAGATCATATTGACCAACACTTTTGGCGGGAGCCGTTTAGCCTTGGACAAATACAAATTGGGAGACAAGGCAGTTGATATCAATGTTGCCGGTGTTCAGATTTCAAAGGGAGCTGCCGGTGATCGTGCCTATGTTTTCGCATCCATTGGTCCCAGTGGGAAAATGCTGATAACCAAGGAGACAACTGAGGAAGAACTGCGAGATGTATTTGAAGAGCAGGCCAATGCTCAGGCTCGGGCCGGAGCCGATGGAATTATTGTTGAGACGATGATCGATATTGTTGAAGCCCGTATTGCCGCTAATGCCGCCAAGCAAACCGGGTTGCCGGTGATTGTCAGTATGGTTTTTGACTCCGGGGAGGATAAAGACCGAACCATGATGGGCAATACGCCGGAAGAATTTATAGATGCAATTACAGCATGTGGTGTAGACGGTGTTGGCGCCAATTGTGGTCAGGGAATCGAAGGTTTTTTGCCGATATGCACTCGCATGCGTCAATCCACTGATCTTCCCCTTTGGATAAAGCCGAATGCGGGGCTGCCGGAATTCATTGATGACCAAACGATTTTTCGTACCACCGCACAGGAATTTGTGCAATACATTCCCGATTTGATTCAGGCCGGTGCAAATTTTATCGGTGGCTGCTGCGGCACAGATCAAACCTTCATTCAGGCAATCCACGATACGATTGACCATTGAAAAGACGAATTGACTTTTATGTTGCATTAAATTTTATTGGAGGAAATTATGCCCTACGACCCTGAAATGGATAAGGTGTTAAAAAAGTGGAAAAGTGAAGAAACCGGGCTAGTTGTATCTATCAACCAATATGGCGATGGGCAACCGAAGGTACAAATTGGTCCGCGCATTCTTTTGAAGAAAGACGGTTCCGAGCGGGCACCCGTGAAAGCCGGTCGGTTAACAATGGAAGACCTGATGTGGCTCTACGATATTATCGACGACGTAAAGGATGAGATGGCGAATTTGGCCAAGCCCATATGATCATGAGAAATACGGATGCGATTGTAAATCCGGTGAAAAGCAAGAAGTTTTCGCCTATTGGACCACTGGCTGTGATGGCGGCAACCCGGATTGATCTTACCTCACTTTGCGACCAATTCAATATCGCCGAAGATGATTTTCATCGATTGTTTCTCAGTCGGCTTTACAGGCAACAATCTTTTCGGGAAAGTTTCTGCTTCGTCGGACCCTTTATCGGAGCGCCGTACGCAGTTATGCTGCTGGAGACATTGATAGCATGGGGCGCTCGCAGGGTAATATTCTTGGGCTGGTGTGGTGCGATTTTGCAGGATGTAAAAATCGGTGATATCGTTCTGCCGACCTCAGCAATTATTGATGAAGGAACTTCCAAACATTACGACGCTGCCGATGACGGGCAGTCAACGCCGTCCACTTCTGTAACAACACTGATAAGGCAAGGGTTGGAAAAAACCCAAACTGATTTCCATACAGGTGCGGTTTGGACCACCGATGCCGTCTATCGTGAGACGCATGCAAAAGTAGAAAATTATCAAAAAGAGGGAATCCTGGCCGTTGAAATGGAGATATCAGCTTTGTTTTCCGTGGCTGAGTTTCGCAGCATTGATTTGGGTGCTATCCTGGTTGTCTCAGATGAACTATCTGCGTTCAACTGGCAGCCGGGATTTAAAGACGAACGATTTAAACAGGGTCGCAAGACTGCATGCGAGGTAGTAGAACGATTAATTCGTAGTGAACCGCAATTGGGTTAAGTATCCGCCGTTATGCCTGGTATCGTAAATTCCAAAATAATCAACGAAGTTGAGATCTTGAGAAAGACACTGCACCACCACAACTACCGGTATTATGTCCTCGATGATCCGGAGATATCCGATGCGGAGTATGACCGGATGATGCAGCAGTTGATGAGGCTGGAGAAAACCTATCCGGAACTGGTCAGCCCTGATTCGCCAAGCGCGCGGGTAGGTGCGCCACCACTGACGAAATTTGAGACGATCTCCCACACCATTCCCATGCTGAGCCTGGACAATGGATTCGCTGACAGCGACATTCTAGAATTCGATAAACGGATAAAGCGAAATCTGAACCGACAAACTGAAATTTTATACACCGCGGAACCGAAAATGGATGGTGTTGCGGTGGAACTGGTCTATGAAAATGGTAAGCTGGTTACCGCATCGACAAGAGGTGACGGCGTTACGGGAGAGATGATTACTACCAACGTGAAGACAATCGGAGCTGCTCCGCTTGTGATGCAAGTTGATCGTGCATCGGTGCTGCCGTCCCGGATTGAAGTCAGAGGTGAAGTGTTTATTGCAATTGATGCTTTTAAAGCGCTAAATACAGAACGATTAGAACAGGATCTACCCCCGTTTGCTAATCCGCGAAATGCAGCCGCTGGCTCGTTGCGGCAACTTGATTCAAGAATTACCGCAAATCGTCCCTTGGATATTTTTTTCTATGGTGTCGGAATCATTGAAGCTGTCCGTTTTGAATCGCACTGGGATCTTTTGCAGGCCTTGAAAGGTTGGGGGTTCCGCATTAATTCTCTCATACGTCCGCAAATCAACATCGACAAGGTTCTGGATTATTATCGGGAATTAAGCAATTTGCGGCATCAGCTTCCTTACGACATTGACGGTATGGTCGTTAAAGTCGACAGTCTTGCACTGCAGCAGCAGTTGGGGGCTACCACACGCAGCCCGCGATGGGCGATAGCATATAAGTTCCAAGCTGTTCAGGAAACGACAGTCCTTGAGGATATTGAGGTTCAGGTGGGGCGCACGGGAGTTCTGACACCCGTGGCTCATCTTAAACCCGTTAACGTGGGGGGTGTCGTGGTCAGCCGTGCCACCCTCCACAATGAAGACGAAATCAAGAAAAAAGATGTTCGCATAGGCGATACGGTGTTGGTGCAACGAGCCGGAGACGTCATTCCCGAGGTGGTTAAGATCATTGCAGCGCAGCGTACCGGGAATGAGAAGAAATACAATATGCCCGATGCCTGCCCTGTTTGTGGTACGCAGGTTAATCGCATTGAAGGAGAGGCTGCCATCCGTTGCATCAATTCCGGCTGTTCAGCTCAGCTGAAAGAACGCATCAAGCATTTTGCATCCAAAGGGGCTTTTGATATCGATGGGTTGGGGGATAAACTCGTAGATCAACTTGTTGATAAAAAGCTGGTGGGGTCCTTTGCCGATCTTTTCAACTTGGATGTTGAAACCCTTGCCGTTCTTGATCGCATGGGGGTAAAGTCGGCGGAGAATCTCATCGATGCGATTGAATCGAGCAAACGGATTCATTTTTCACGCTTTTTGTATGCACTGGGTATTCGTCATGTCGGTGAACATGTGGCAGCATTGGTGGCCAATAAATATGGTAGTCTTGAAGAATTGATTGCATGTTCAAAAGAGGATCTCACAGCCATCGAAGGGGTTGGACCGGTTGTGGCAGAAAGTCTCTTCACTTATTTCAAACCGGAGAAAAATCTATCCATCATCGACCAGCTTTTAACAGGTGGAGTACAGATAGTATTTGATACCTTCGCGAAAGCAGATCGACTTGATGGCAAGGTATTTGTGTTAACCGGCACCCTTGGTGGTATTACCAGGCGACAGGCCAAAGAAATGATCGAAGCGGCTGGCGGCAAGGTCAGTGCTTCCGTGAGTCGTAACACCGACTTTGTGGTTGCCGGAGAAACACCGGGTTCTAAGTTGCAGCATGCTGAGCGATTGGGTATTAACATTATTGACGAGGAAACGTTAAGAGAAATGCTTTCTTGACTTCTATTTAAACTTCGAGGCCAAAAATTATCTTTATATTATGAGGTCGCCATGGAAACTAAAACAAGAGCCCATGCCATCATTAGTGGAAGAGTGCAAGGCGTGTTCTTCAGAATGGAAACCAAGCGCGCTGCCGATCGATTCGGAGTGTTGGGTTGGGTACAAAATTTACGGGATGGAACCGTAGAAGCCGTGTTCGAAGGAGATCGAAACCAGATTGATGATATTCTGGCTTGGTGCAAAGAGGGGCCTCCCCGTGCAAAGGTGACGGATGTAGAAGTAAGCTGGGAGAACTACAGCGGAGAATTTAGAAAATTTGATATAACCTACTAGTGCATAGTATTTGGCGTTTGGCGATTGGTTTTGGCGAAGTTTTCGCTAACCGACAGTGGAGAACCACACTGAAATATCTGAATTTCTTTTAGGAAAGCTTCGTGTTACACTAATTGAGGAATTTTATTTGGGAAACTAACGGTGGGGCGGGGCGGTTTATTTAAATATGGATAAACCGCCCTCCAAATTTTTGATTAGACGGAATCTCTGAGTTTTTTCCCGGGGCGAAATTTGACGACATTGCAAGCTTTGATTTTGATCGGTGCACCGGTTTGCGGATTGCGTCCCTTGCGGGCTTTGCGACGAACTTTTGAGAAGGTTCCAAAACCAACCAATGTAACTTTGCCATCTTTTTTCTTCAGTGCTTTGGTGACACTGCCCATAAATGAGTTCAGCGCAGCCGCCGCCGCAACTTTAGAAATCTTGGCATCCTTTGCCGCCTTTTCTACAAGTTCTGCCTTTGTCATAGTCCCTTACCCCCTTTGTGTTTGGTGTGAGTTTTTAATGCAACAGGCCCGATCGCCTGTGTTCCTGAGTCCATATAAGAAGTTAATTTTCATGTCAACAGAAAACTACCTTTTTCAGTGCTTTTTTTGAAATATTTGACGCTAAACCTTTAAATATAGGAATCTGCGAATGTGCTCTCCCTGAAACAGCATTACATCAGCGAATAAGGCATGCTCTCTATATCAAAATTCTCTATTCTTTGATTCGCGACGGATACGAGATAGTCGGGGGCCTCCGAAACGATGTCGAGGCCTGTTGCTTTGCGATTAAAAAAGAGCTTCAACAAATTGTTCTGGATCAAACGGTCTCAGGTCCTCGATATTTTCACCGATACCGATATACTGCAGCGGAACATTTAGCGCACCACAAATACCGACGACAATCCCGCCTTTTGCGGTTCCATCCAATTTCGTAAGAGCCAAACCAGAAACGCCCAACGCTTCATTGAATAACGTCGCTTGAGACAGGGCATTTTGGCCGGTAGTAGCGTCCAATACCAGCAAAATCTCATGGGGAGCACCTGGAACCTGCTTCGCAATCGTACGCTTAATTTTTTTTAACTCTTCCATCAAATTTACTTTGGTGTGCAGGCGACCGGCGGTATCGATCAGTACAACATCACAGCCGCGCGCCGTCGCGGCGGCGACAGCATCAAACGCAACGGCCGCCGGATCCGCATTCTCTTTGTGTTTGACAAATTCTGCACCGGCTCTTTCGGCCCAGATCATTAGCTGCTCAATTGCTGCGGCTCTGAAAGTATCCGCGGCTGCGATTAAGACGCTGTTGCCCGCTGCCTTGCAAGAGGCTGCGATTTTTCCGATGGTTGTTGTTTTCCCAACCCCATTGACCCCCACCACCATGATCACATGGGGTGTGCTTTTTTCGGCAGCTGTTACCTGTGGGTGGGATTTTAGGATGGAGAGAATCTCACTTTGAAGGACGCTTTTCAATTCCGCGATATCTGTAACTTTGGCTTTTGAAATTCGTTGGATGAGATCAATGGTTGTTTGAACGCCGATATCCGATGTAATTAAGAGCTCTTCCAACTCCTCTAACACGTCATCATCAATTTTGTTTTTACCGGCAAAAATTTTATCAAACCCGTCTGACAGACTTTTACGGGTTCTATACAGGCGTTTCTTTAAACGTTTAAAATAACCAATGCGTTCCTGGTCAGCAGATGGCTCAGTTTCAAGGTCATTGGAAAGATCTGCGTCTGATTCCTGCGGACGCACGTCTTGTTTTTGCGGTTGCTGGCTGTCGAATTGTTCAGTAATCTGCTGTTCGCCGGAGGTCTCGTTTTCCGGTTGGTTTTTTTTTCTTTTTAACCATTTAAACGCCATGACATTTGTGACCTAAATCAATTTGATTCACCCGGTTTTAAGAAATTTACGGAAACAATTTTTGAAATTCCTTTTTGTTCCATGGTGATTCCGAATAGCGTATCGGCAAACTCCATCGTCCGCTTGTTGTGGGTGATCATGATTATTTGAGAATTTTCCCCGATAATTTTCAGCAAGTCGTTGAACCGGAATATATTGGCGTCATCGAGCGGTGCGTCAATTTCATCCAGCAGACAAAATGACGCCGGCTTTATCAGAAAAATGGAAAAGATAAACGCGATGGCTGAAAGGGCTTTTTCGCCACCGGAAAGAAGACTCAAACGCGTCAATTTCTTCCCGGGAGGATGAATCATAAATTCTACCCCTGATTCAAGCGGTTTTTGCGGTTCCGTGAGAACCAGCTTGGCTTCACCGCCATCAAAAAGACGGGGAAATACTTCTTTTAGCTTTGCGTTGATCAGATCAAAAGTTGTCGTGAACTTTTCTTGGGTTATCCGGTTTATTTTGTTGATCACTTTGTGCAAGTCTTCGATCGCTTTAAAGAGATCATTCCGCTGAGCTTGGAGAAAATCATAGCGTTCCTTAAGCTGTTCGTATTCTTTGATTGCACCAAGGTTAACATCGACAATCTTCAAAATTTTTTCCCTGGATTTTGCCAAATCGGTTTCTATCTCCTCAATTGTCCTGTCGGCCGTGATTTGAAGTGCTTCCTCATTTTCTATGAGTTCGTTTTTCAGCGCAGAGAATGGATACTGATAACGATCTTCCAGGCGATTGGCGGTATTCTCCTGGTTGAGTCGGTTTTGGGACTGTTCAAGTTCCAGCATGCGAAGTTTTTCCAGCGATTTTTCACGCTCACTCTTTATTGCGGATATTTTATCATCACTACCTTTCAGTCTGGCGTCTATATCCTCATAATCTGCTTCATTGCGCTCGATGGATGCGTCTATGTGCTCCATTGCAGAATACATTTCGGATAGATGCTGCTCCTTTTCAGATATTTTCTGTTTGGAGATCTCAGCCTTGTTTGTTTTCTGCATGATATCCTGAGATAGCTGTTCGAGGCGGTTCAATCCATCCCCATGAAATTCCTTAAGCCTCCGTAGACTGTTATTACTGTTCTCCAGCTTAGCATCCAGGGCGGTAAGCTTCAATTTTAGGTCCACAACACTCTGGTTAGATTCTTCCACTTCACGGCCTACGGTATTAATTGCTTCTGTTTTTAAGGCCACTTGGTGTTGGGCGGAATTAATCTTTTGAGTTATTTCTGCCAGTGCTTGGTGATATTTAGACAGTTCGTCGTCAATATCACTGGCCTCCCCTAAAAGCTGTTCCTGTTCCAGCTGCACAATTTCCAGATGACGGTTCGCGCTTTTCAGATCTTCGCTGGCTTTATAAAGGGCTTTTTCGGCTTCGATTTCATTTTCAGTCATCCTGTTTTTTAACTCAATATGCTTTTGTAAATCACTTTCAAGCCCCCGAACCACCGATTCGAGGCTGTTCTGCTCGACACGGGCGCTTTCTAGTTTTTGCAGCAATACAACGTCTTGGCGTTCGAGCTCTTTAATTTCATGCTTCTTCGAGAGAATTCCGCTTAACTTATCTTGACTTCCGCCAATTAGGATACCTTGCTGGGAGATAACATCGCCATTTTTTGTCACGATCCTTTGCACCTTGCCGTTTTTATTGAATAATTCCAGAGCGTCGTGAATTGTCTCTGTAAATATGACATCTCCTAAAAGCATCCGGGCTATTGGTTCGAATCCTTTTTTCACGGTAATGTGATTTAGCAACAGTTTGGAAGGGTCCGGGGCGTTATTGCCGTTTCCGTAGGTCGGCTTTACGGCGGCGACCGGAATGAAACCGCTTCGGCCAGCATTGTGGGCTTGTAAGTAATCGATAGCCTGCACACCTGTTTGCTGGTCTTTCACAATTATGTATTGCAGTGATTCACCTAAAACCGCCTCTATTGCGGTTTCATAGGTAGAATCCGCTTCAATAACATCTGCCATAAGCTCCAGGATATTTGCCGCCATTTCCGCGCTAATTGCTGGTGATTTCGAGCCCTGATCTGCCACCTTGGGGTTTTTAGCGCTCAGGGCTGAGCTTTGAGCTTGCATTATGGCCTTGACACCATCACGATACCACTCAAAGTTGTCTTCCATTTTTTTTAAGGTGTTATATTTGGATTTAGCCGTGGTGCGCTCCAATTCGAATGTTTGTGCGAGTTTCACCTGTCTGGCCAAGTCGGCTGTTTTGTCATCCAACAGCTTGCGGGTCTCTGCGGTTCTTTGGTCCAGTTCTTCGATTTCTTGTTTTATCGTCTCCAGCTGGTTGTTGAACTGAGATTCCTTTAATTGGGCCGCTTTAATCTGCCTTTTAGCCAGGACTTCTTCTTCGTCGGTTCTTTTGAGCCGTCTTTGCAGACTCTCCTTATTGTTGGACGCATTCTGGCAGATGTTTTTAAACTGAGCTTCCTGGGTCATTAGGTTCATCAGTTCAGATTTTATCGAGTCCAGCTCCTGATTTAGCGCGGATAATTTCGCGCTGATTTCTTCGGTAGCCAGACGTTGCTGACTGAGATTTCTGCGCTCAGTTTCAATTTGTTCCCTGAGATTGGCATTTTCTTGTTCCACCTGTGTGATTTCTGAAATCAGATCTCTATTTTTTTCCTCAAGATCTTGAAGGGCAGATGTTAATTCGGCAGCTTCCTTGGTCAGTCGTTCGATCTCGCTGCGTAAGTGAGCCAGATCATTTTCATTTCGATCGATTGTGCGTTGGGTTTCGTATTTCTGGGATTTCTGATCGCTGATTTCCTGGTTTTTTTGCCAGCGTTTGAGCTTTATTTCTTCCACGGCCGCATCCAGTTTTTTTAATTCAGAAGAGTGGCCGAGATCCGTATCCTTCAGCTCCTGGAGTAATCTTTCGATTTGTTCAATCTGGTTGCTATAGTTATCGTAGTAATGAATGCCCAGATAAACGTCCAACGTTTTTATGCGGTTTTGGTAATTGTTGTATAGCTCGGCTTTTCTGGCTTGGCGTTTTAGACTGGCCATTTGACGCTTTATTTCCGAAATAATGTCGCTAACTCTCAGAAGATTTTGGTTTGTGATTTCAACTTTACGCAGCGCTTCAACCTTACGGTTTTTGTAACGTGTCGTGCCTGCCGCTTCTTCTATGAAATAGCGCCGAGCAATCGGATCCGCGTCAGTGATGGCACCGATATTACCCTGCTGGATAACCGCATAGGATTTGGCTCCCAAACCGCTGCCAAGAAACACGTTGTGGATGTCTTTTAAGCGGCACGGTTGGCGATTCAGAAGGTAGGCAGTCTCCCCCGATCGATACAGTCGCCGAGTCAGATTAATTTCTGTGAAATCTTTTAGCTCTTCGGGCGCATTGCCGTTGTCATTTGCAAGTGTCAACGAAACTTCGGCCATATTCATTGCTGCTCTGCCGTTTGCGCCGGAGAAAATGATATCCTCTTTGGATTTACCTCGCAGCTGCTTGAGGCTCTGTTCTCCCATCACCCATCGAATTGCATCAATGATGTTGCTTTTACCGCAGCCGTTCGGTCCGACAACGGCAGAGATACCGGGCGGGAATTCTATGGTTGATCTATCGTAAAATGATTTGAAACCGGTTATTTCCAGTTTTTTAACTTTCATATTTCACGATTCTCCTCTTTCGAATCTTAATTGAAAAAGCATAGCAGGAAGCCCGCTGCTTGTAAAGAAAAAACACAACAGGAGGTATATTTTTAATAATTAAAATACAATATGTGGGGTATTGGTTTAGAGCCTATCGTGGAGAATTGAGCATCTTGGGGCAGTGTGACACAAGACATTAATCTATTTTTGAGCTGATTTTCTGTGTTGTATCTCACTGTTTGATCTTGCACAAACGCTTTGCGCCAAGCGTTTTGCTCGGTGAGCTAAAGGATCTGGCTCAGAAACAGCTTGGTTCGATCATGGGTGGGATTCTTGAAAAAATGCTCCGGAGTTCCGACTTCGACGATGGCACCTTCGTCCATAAAGATGACTCTATCGGCGACCTCCCTGGCGAAGCCCATTTCGTGGGTGACCACAACCATGGTCATGCCTTCTTTGGCAAGTGTTTTCATAACATCCAATACTTCGCCGATCATCTCGGGATCCAGCGCCGAGGTCGGTTCGTCAAACAACATCACCTTGGGATCCATCGCTAGGGCGCGGGCGATGGCCACCCGCTGTTGCTGACCGCCGGATAGATTATCTGGATAAGCTCCTGATTTGTCTTGAATACCCACTTTTTTTAAAAGGAAGTCAGCCTTCTCCTTGGAATCTGTTTTTGAGCGCTTACGAACCACCCGCTGGGCCAGGGTTATATTTTCAAACACTGTTTTGTGGGGGAACAGGTTGAACGACTGGAACACCATACCAACTTCAGCTCGCAACTTATTGATATTCGTCTTGGGGTCAAGCACATCGATCCCGTCTATATAAATATGGCCTGTATCCGCCTTCTCCAAATAATT
>JASFJP010000004.1:0-26004 GCA_050121225.1 Desulfobacterales bacterium | reverse complement strand
GTATCGGCAGGGATTTGCTCTCCGGATGTCAATGTGACCTCGCTGGCGGTGATTTCCTGAGTGAATACCGGCCATTTAAAAATAGCACCGATGGCCTCCGCGGCTTCTCTTTCTGTTCCAAAAGATGCCGGTTCCTGCACATCCAGCAGCGTGATAACTTCAGCGCCTAGACGGTGCGCTTCCGTGGCAACATCGCAGCCCACATTTCCAGCCCCGATGATAACGACGTGTTTACCGACTTTGGCTGCGCCCGCCTTGGACTTCTCGAGAAATTCCAGAGCCGTAATCGTTCTCTCATTGCCCGGCACGGGTAGTGTCCTCGGCTTTTGTGCTCCTGTAGCAATTACTACAAAATCAAATTCTTCCCGCAGTTGTTTGATGTCTTCCTTACCAAGCGGTTGCCGATGATGAACGTGCGCTAAAACCGCCTTAACCCGTTCGAGTTCTGCTGAAATCACCTCTTTTGGAATTCGACTTTCTGGAATAACGCGCGTGAATTTACCACCGATGTTTTGTGCCATCTCATAAATGAGAACCTGATGTCCTTTTTGCCGCAACTGCCAACCAACCGATATACCGGCTGGTCCCCCTCCGATTATAGCAATTCTCTTATCTGATTCCGGCGGCAATTCCGGTAGATTTGCTTTGATACTCGCCTGGCCCAGTTTAGTCGTATCCACGGGCGCCATGGCTGCTGCCTGGCGGGTGCATGACTGCATGCACAAATTGGGGCACAGGTAGCCGCACACGGCTGCTGGAAAGGGTGTATAAGCCAGTGCTAGATCCACTGCTTCGTCAACCCGCCCCTCGCGAATCAATCGCCAGCGTTCCTGCACAGGAATGCCGGAGGGACAGGTCGCCTCGCAAGGTGCTGCATACTTACGATTTTCCCAAACCGGAATAAACCGCCGCAAATCCCCAGAAGTTATCAAAGCGATCGGGCTGCGATCCAAATGGGTAAGATCACCGATGAGACCGTCTCGCCCGAGTTCCTTTTCCCAGACCTCAGAATTAAACGACTGCATTGATCGCATCGGGCGCGCGATTTTTTCTTGGGGTGTACGAGCAACAAGCAACTGCCACTGGCTTCGATCCGAAAAAGGTGTCGCCAGCTCGGATCGACCGATGCGATCCAAAAAGATCCGGTTATTTTCAAGCAACCAATTCCAATCGTCGTCATCGATGGTAACCAACTTGGCATCGGGTTCGCTGTAGCCCCCATGAGGACCGCGGAAGAAAACCTTGCCGCCGACCATTCCCACAAACGGCCGATAACCGAGAATATTTTCATTATTCTGAGCTTCATAGCCGCAAATCACAGTTATACCGCCCGCCATAAATTCGCCGAAGTAATCCCCGGCAGAACCAAGAATCCAAAGCTCTGGCGGATCGAAGCGCGGGTTGTGTTTGGTCATGGTCATACCCCGGGCACCGATGTTGCCGGCCACGTAAATTTTGCCTTGGGCCATGGCATTAGCACACCCGTTGCCGACGTTGCCATGCACCACGATCTCCGCCCCAGCATTCAGCCATCCCACATCATCGGAAGCCGGACCCAGGACCTCAATAAACGTGTTGGTAAATCCCATAGATCCGACCCGTTGCCCAGGCTGGCCGATGATTTCAATATGAACCGTTTCATCACCGGCGCACCACAATCGCCCTCCAATACCGTGCTGGCCGTAGGCTTCAATTTGCAGGTTCCGCTTTCCTTGGCTCACTGCCGTTTGAATTTGCTCTTCAATAATTCGCGAATCAACACGCTCTCCGGCAACACTTCCGGAGATCCTAAAATAAGTTGAATTGCCTTTTGATTCTCGGTTAGACATTATTTTTTCTCCGACAACCCGAAAGTCACGGTTTCGACTTCTGTATTACACAACATATTTTATTTGCAATCTTTCAGCTACATCGGCATCATCGATACCCAAGGCATCCGACATTCCAATCGGTAAGGAGGTCGATCGTCCCAAGGGAGCGACAATTTTTTTCAGTTCGGTATCAAAGCTCAAGTACACATCTACGACTCGCTGGGCAACATCTTCAGTATTCAAGCGCCGATATAGACGCGCATCCTGGGACGTAATTCCTTTGGGGCAGAGTCCTATATTGCAAATGTTGCAGCGATCCGACTCTGATCCTAGACAACCGGCCGCGGCCTGCATAATATATTTACCGATCTGAATACCACTGGCTCCCAGCATGATCAGCGCTGCGGCATTTGCCGCCAGATTACCGGTTTTACCAACACCGCCACCAGCAAACAGCGGAACCTGATTCTGCACACCTAATTTAACAAGGTTCAGATAGCAGTCGCGTATGTTGCTGGCAATCGGATGCCCCATATGGTTCATGGATACATTATAGGCGGCACCGGTACCCCCGTCCTCACCATCAACCGCCAATCCTGCTGCATAAGGATTGCGGGTCAGGTTGTTTAAAACCGCCAAGGCGGTCGAGGTACCCGAAATTTTTGGATAGACCGGCACTCTAAAGCCCCAGGCCATGTACATGGATTGGATCATTTTGGCCACGGATTCCTCAATCGAGTACTTGGTTTGATGGGTGGGCGGACTGGGCAAATTGATTCCGGTGGGTACGCCCCTTATGGCGGCAATCAAGCGGTTGACCTTGTACCACATCAACAAACCGCCATCACCGGGTTTAGCCCCCTGTCCATATTTGATTTCTATAGCACAGGGATCTTCCTTCATTTCCGGGATAGCATGAATGATTTCATCCCAGCCAAAATATCCACTGGCTATTTGTAAAATGACGTATTTTAAGAATCGGGATCGTAGAAGTCGAGGCGGACAACCGCCTTCGCCGGTGCAAATTCGAACCGGCAGACCCAGTTCTTCGTTAAGATAGGCTACCCCCATTTGAAGACCTTCCCACATCGGGGGTGAGAGGGCGCCAAAGGACATGCTGCCGATGATCAACGGATAGATCTCTCTAACCGGTGGGATCCAACCGTTGGTTTGCAAAAAACTCAGGTTTTCTTCAGGAGGCAACACCCGCCCCAAAAGGGTGCGCATTTCAAATTCATGGCGTCCCGCGTCCAACGCAGGGTCGGTCAGCATCGATATGCGGATAAATTTTAGCCGATCTAAGATTCCACCCTGGGCATTGCGCCGCCCGCCTCTTCTGCGGGGTTGTCCACCACGGTCACCATGGAATCGAAGTTTATCGACTTCATCAGCTCGGGCAGGCATAATGGCATCGTTAGGACAGACCAGGTTGCACATCGCGCAGCCCACACACTTGTAGGCCGGATCGGTTTTCTGGCGAATACCGTAGTAAGACTTGTAGACACCGGTAGGCGCTTCCATAAACCCTACCGGTGGTTGAAGCTCTCGCTTGCGGAACACACCCAATTCAACAGCACTAACGGGACACACGGCAGTGCATTTGCCGCACAGGGTGCATTTGTCCTTATCCCATAGAATCTGCCACGGAAGATCTTTAATGCTTAATGTGGAAGGGGTAATGGCTCTGTCTGGGAGCATATTGATACCTCCTGTCGATCCGGACCTACAACAACCGTATCTAAATGCATCGGCTGAAAGTCGCTGTGTTTATCGCGATTGGGAATCGCGGCATCCAGACCGCAAATTTCAGAAGCAAACGCATACATTCCGGGCCTACCGCCGACGACACCCGGACGGAGCTTCTTGCGGTCCTGCACCATAAATACGCTATGATCCGGCAAGCAGCCGATAACACAATTAGGGCCATCGATGATTAGCTGGCGGCATGTTTGCTTCAAATTTTTCAAGAAATGGGCGTTCGGATGATCTTGAAGATCGTTATCCTGCAGCGGGGTAATGATATGTTTATAGGTTTCGAGTCCCAGCCCCAGCTTCTTGATCGTATAATGCAGGATATGCGTGAATACTTCCGAATCCGATTGGTATCCGGTATACCCTGCAAATCCACGGGATTCCAAATAAGATCGGATCGGAACAAACGCCGTGTTCTCCCCGTTAGTCATGGTGGTATAGCCCTGAATGAAAAAAGGATGACAGGCATAGAGAGTAATGGCATAGTTGGTGTTTTGTCTTCCCTGAGCCATGATTACCCGTGCATGAAGTTCTTTACGGTCTAGATTTAAATGCTCCGCAATCAGCCTGGGATCCCCGATCTCCTTGACCATAATCACATCCGGCCAAAAGGAATAAACGATCATATCATTTTTTTCTTCACCCATAGTCCTTAGCTGCAGTCGGGTCATCAACAGCCGATCATAGAGCTCTTCTTGGCTTAGATCTTCCCATTCCTCCGGATACTCGTATGCCCGTATTAGATAGACATCCCGCTTGGGCACACCTGGCGGAGGTGTTTTTGGCAATTTAATTGAGATTTTGTATTTGGTCATGAAACCGATATCCATCATAAATGAATCCAGACGTCTCAACCCGGAATCACTGAATATTCCGGATAATATAGGCGCATCTTTCATTTCCTCAAAAGGTCCACTAAGGTCGCGCAAGAAAATTCCAACACCGGAACAATCGTGGCCTTCCCGCATGACATCGAGTGCTCCCAGGGCAACCATGGGGGATAAGGGATCTTTACTGGTTATTGCAAATAAACGGCACATTTTCGATTTTCTCCTTTTAACGCCAATTTACCGGATAACACTGCCAGCCGGATATTTCCGGATTTCTGTGTATCCATATTCTCAGGGTAGTAGAAATTTTATACGTCGTGATGGATTCAAAGCATTGAGCCATGCGGGGTGATCCGAAAATCAAGAGTCAAAAGAGCTAATTTCGCCTCACGTTCAATGAGAACGGCAAGAATAGCTCAACGCCCTGAAAAGACTATATTAAGTGTCTTCGGGCATGTCTTTACAAGACGCAGGGCCCTAAGTAGGCTGGATCCCAATTTGGATGACGGGAAAAGAATTATGAGTTTTACACTGAGATCAACACTTTCTTATCTACCCATACGGGCGCAGTTAAAAATAAATGAAAATTTAGAAACTTAACGCCCAATGAAAATAATTCAAAATCTATATTTTCATTTGGTTTTGTCATTATTTCAGGTATACCAAGTGCTAAAGCAATCTGTCGGCACCCACCTCCTCCGGATTAGCGAATATATCGAATCATTTCAGCTTTAAGCCATCCATAGTGATTGTAGCAATAGATATGCCAGATGAACACTGGGAAAAAAGTCCCACAACCATAAAGGGTTATAATTTTAATGTCAATTTAAAATTACAATCCTGTTAAATATGTGTTGAATATGTTACAAAAATGTAACATCTAACAGCTCGCGCTACGGTTCGATTCGAGCGTACCACATCTCGGATATTTCAAGTAGGGTATGATGGCTCGGTTCTTGTTTCCGCCGGTACCGTCGTAAGTAATAGAAATAATCGGAATACCCGTTTTAGCTTCAATTTTTGCCGCCATGGCTTCGGTAACCAAGGATGGGCAGCAGAAGGCCGGACTGGTTTGGACAAACAAGGATACATCCGGGTAGAATTTTTTTACGTAAAAAACCTTCAAAATATTGTCCATGGATTCACCGGTATGTTCAATCCGCAGGTTATAATCTGCAAGAATTTTCTCCGGCGACTCATCGTACCGGGCTTGAGGTTCATTCAAAATCCGGTTAAACAGCCTGTAGTAGCGCTTTTCCCGACGGGTTAACTCCGCAAGCAGAGCTTTTGACGACAGCACGCTCAGGTAGCGGCCTTCAATAAACCATTTCCGCAAATATGGTTTTGCAATCATCTTCATATACGAACTGTAGGGGGTCGTAACGACCTCACCTCCGTTTGCTTCGATAAAATGGATCAGATCTTGATTGATGACATGGTTGTCGCGCACATACAAGTCACCGAAAATCGCCACCTTGGGGCGGTTGAATGCATTCAATTCGTCTGCGATTTCAATGCGCTCAAAATTAGCCATGACGTCTTCCAGTGCAGTCGTTTTGGACCGGTTAACCAAAAAGGCATCTTCCAGTATGCTCATGTTCTCCTCGACAACGCTGTCGGTAATACCCGCTGTCTTTTCATAGGGCCGCAGTCGGCAGCCAATTTTACGGATAAATCCTCCGAACATGTAGGCAAAATAAGTATGGATGGGAAGTTTCAAGGAGATGTCCGATAACGACAGTTCACCGACATAAATCCCGGCTTTCTCCATCCCGTTGCCGTAGGCATCAAAAGTACTTTTAATATGATGGGGATAGAGTTTGATATTGCAGGCAATTGAGGAGCCGGCCATCCATAGAACTGTATTTGCCGGGTCCAGTCCGTGGGTGTTGACATAATCGATAAAATCCTGAGCAATAATATTTAACGGCAAACACTGACCGCTGTTATAGCGCAGGCTTCTTTGAATACTGGTTTCATTCTCTTGCAGCAATCTTGCGTCAATACCGATCCGCTTCAAATTTGCGATCACCAGACGAAGGCTTAAATTGTCCCAGTTGGGAAACACAAGTGTCTTATTCAACAGCCGCTGATTTTTTAGAACCGGTTTGATTATCGGCAGATTTGAAGCCACCGGCTGTTTGGCATCTGCGGCGGAGTGATTTTTAAACGACCGGATGGCGGCTTCTATCCGCGTTTCATATCCGACACTGGAGCTGTGCTCATCCAGCTGCAAAATTAGGTAGGGCTTAAAATGGAATTCCATCACCTTTTTAAAGTAGTCGATCACAAAGGAGTCCGGTGAGCATTTAAAGGACGTTACCAGCACTGGATACGCGCCCTGGGTTTTGGCTGCAACTTCAGCAGCAGCCAGAATATTCATAGCATAATGCCAGTGCAGTTCGTTGAGCAGCGGCTCTATGGATGTCACATCCCGCTGCTCAAAAGAAAGCATATCTTGGAAAAACGTTTTAATTCCCATGGATGCGAATAGATCGGGGATCCCCTTATTCATGCATTTATCGAGAATCGTATACGGTCTTCCCAGAAATACCACATGAATCCCGTCGCTGTCCCGAGTGTTGTCACGATAAAGGGTTTTTAATGCCTTCAGGTAGGACTGCTTGAACGCTGTAGCCTCATCATAGGCATCAGATACCTCTTTGAACCGTATGCGCTCTCTAATTATCGATTTCAGCATCCTGTAAAGCTCTGCTTTGGTATGAAATCGGCTGTAGAGATAGTTGGCCAGAGGTCTAAGAATCTCACATCTTCGATCCGGATCAGCGATACTGCTTGCCAGGGTTGCAGCATATTGGGTGTAATAGCAATATTGCCGTCGCAAGCCTTTTTGTTTTGTTTTCTGTTCCAGATAGGCGGGCAGAAAAATATAGCTGCGATTAACCGCCGGATCGGTTCCAGTCAATTGCTCCTGGAGATACTTCACATGGCCGTACAGCGCGGTTAACGGTGCACAAAATTCTGCACCGGCAATGTATTTGCCGATGTTAACGCCATCGGCGTATCCCTCGCTGGTAACCGTTTTGATGGACAGACAGCTGAAAAATTTTTTCCAAAAGGGCAGGTCTTCTAATAATTGAAGTGCAGCCGGAATGCCAATGGTTAGGTTGTCGCGTGAATAGGGCTTTGGTTTAAATGCAACTGCTTTTTTGCGAGCCTTCAGCAGATCAAATCCGGAGAGGTTATTATTGACATATTTGAGTGTGTCATAATCTCGGCCGCATAAAAAACCGTAAGCAACCGTTTCCCGATCAACGCTGGAAATAGAAATCTTGCAGTGATTGGTGCACAGGTTGCACACTTCGGATCGAACAGGGATGTGCTGTTGATAAAGGCGTATCCCCTTGAATTGTGTTCGGGTGACGGGTTCATCGATAAGAGATAGTGCGGCACCGAATGCACCGGTAAGATGACAGTATTTGGATACGCGCACAGGCTTACGTAAACGCTGTTCAAAGGCTGCCACGAGAGATTTGATCTTGGCGGTTGCTCCTTGAAACAGGATGGTATTGCCGATGCTGGTTTCAACAGCCACTTTGGTGAGATAGTTTTCTCGGATGGAATGTAATACAGCGGCCAATACCTCATCGATATCATAGCCTTCATTAAGATAGTGGTTAACATCTCGTTCCATGAAAACGGTACATCGATCACTGGCCATTGGGGATTTGCGATTTTCGGTTCTGGAGGAATATTCCGATAAGGCACACCCCAACCTCTGAGCCTGCTCCTCTATAAAACTGCCGGTACCGGCCGCACACACATTGTTCATAGCGCAAAACGTTACCCGACCGTTTTGCAGTGTGGTAAATTTGGAATCCTGCCCACCGATTTCAATGATCGTGTCGACATTCGGATCCAACTCAACGGCTGCCCGAGCATGGGCGGTGATTTCATCAATGATCAAATCAGCACCAATAATTTTCCCGATGAGCTTTCTTCCCGAGCCGGTGGTCGCAACCCCTTGGATCGTTAAACCAATTTTTCTTTTTCCAATAATATCGGCGATAGCAGCCAAAATATGTTGAACGGCAACTATCGGGCGACCGGCCGTCCGGGTGTAAAATCCCGCCAGAATTTCAACCGCCGGATGATACAAAACAGCCTTGGTGCTGGTGGATCCGATATCGAAACCCAGTGTGACCTCAACCGATCGGCCCGCCGGCAACTCATTGTAAATGTCCACCTCCACCGGATTATAAGAATTGGCCTCATCCTTCGAAAACTGGTATTTTTCAAGGCTGTTAAAGTCCGGATAATCGGAATATTCGAGTTCAATGGGATCAAAGGCATAACCATGATCATGGGTTTGAGGCACAACAATATCCAAAACGGATGAAATCGATGTTGGCCGCTCGCTGTTGGTTTTCAGATCGGCGATCAAATTCAGAGCAGCACCAATAGCACCATAATCGCAGGTATTCTCAGCGAAAATACTTTTGCCGGTAATAGACATCAGGTGCTTGACAACCGCCTTGTTGTGGGAGACGCCACCGGTAAAAATAACGGGATCGTTACAGTGTTGGCCGCCGAACAAGGTGTCCGCAATGTTTTTGGCCAGGCCGTAGCAAAGTCCATCACAAATTTCTACTAGGGAATACCCTTCTTGTTGGGCATGGACCAGGTCAGTTTTGGCAAATACAGCACAGCGTGATGCAATTTTTGGGATGGCTCCGGTGTTCTCCAAGGCAATTTCGCTTAATTCCTCGATACTTTTTAAGTTCAAACGTTGGGCTTGCTGGTCAAGAAAACTACCGGTTCCTGCAGCACAAGAGCTGTTGGCCCTGTAACTATGATAATTGCCCTCATCGTCAAACTGAATTAAACCGAATTTTTCGCCGCCAACAACCAGGATGGCACCAAACGCGTCATGATAAAATCGGCAAGCTTCGATTACACATATTTGGTTGTCGTATTGTCGGGTGCACTTTACAGTTGATGGAGAGGAAGCCGTGGATGCAATACCGCAAATAGTTTTGACATTAAACTTGTGCAGGATCTCTTTGAGACATGTGACGATGTTTCCCTGATGAAATCCGTATTCGGTCTGTAAAACCTCTTGCCTGCTGTTAACGAGTGCAACAGAGACAGAAACGGATCCCACGTCGATGCCAAGGATATTAGTAGGAGAATACATGAGCCTGCCATCCTTCTGGGCGTCAAATCGCTAATCGATTTTTTTTGACATGTCTTTGGCTTTATTTTATATTTACGCTAATTTCAACAGAGTCTAACAGGTGTCGCCATGTATATCAAGCAATCAGAGCTTTTAATGGGAACGAGCATGGATTTTGTGAAAAACTTTATGGATATTTCCCAGCTGATAGCCCTGGAAAAGGGTGACTTCCTCTTCCGCGAGAAAGATCAGGCAAACTATTTTTACATTTTATTGAATGGGCGTGTCAAGTTAAGTATCGGAGAAACTGATATGATGGTCTACGATGCCAAAGAAAATGGTGAGGCCTTTGGCTGGTCAAGCTTGATTGGAAGTGATGTGTATTCAGCCTCGGCAAAATGCACTGAGCCTACAAAGCTTCTGAAAACTGATAGTATAAAACTGCGAGATGTGCTGGAAAAAGACCCTATCAATGGATCGATCTTTTTCAAACAGCTTGCCGCTACGCTGGGCAGCCGACTGTTGGAGAGCTACAAAAAGATCTCATCATCAACGCAATGAAAACCGAGTCAGCGCATAGATTCCTGAAAAACATAAAGATCAGCAATCCAAACTTAAAATATGTCAGGAGGGTATATGGGAACAAATCCTTTACCACCTTTTTCTACCAGTGAGATGACGCGCCGGGAGTTTTTGTGGCTTTCATCAGTGGCTGCCGCCGCTGTCGCAGCTGGGTGTGCGACCAACCCGGTTACTGGCAAAAAACAACTTATGTTGGTGTCGGAAGATCAAGAAATACAAATTGACAAACAGTATTCACCCTATCAATTTTCCGCAGACTATGGGACCGTACAAGATAAAGCTTTGACTGATTATGTTAACCGCACCGGCAGAAATATGACCCAACGTACCCATCGCACGCATATGCCCTACAATTTTCGGGTCGTTAATGCTACCTATGTTAACGCCTATGCGTTTCCAGGTGGCAGTATCGCCTGTACCCGGGGCATTATGCTGGGACTGGACAACGAAGCCGAGTTGGCCGCGTTGTTGGGCCACGAATTGGGCCATGTAAATGCCCGCCACACCGCTGAACAAATGTCAAAAGGAATGTTGACCCAGGCGGTCGTCGGCGGTCTTTCCTTGGCAGCAGGAAGTGCGGGTGCTGGTTACGGTCAACTGGCATCTCAATTGGGACAGCTCGGAGCCGGTGCACTGCTGGCGTCGTACAGTCGCGACAACGAACGCGAAGCCGACGCGTTGGGTATGGAATACATGGTGCAATCCGGGTACAGTTCCGAAGGAATGATAGGCCTCATGGATTTGCTCCAGAGCCTGGGCAAACATAAACCCAATGCCATTGAGCTTATGTTTGCGACCCATCCGATGAGTGAAGAGCGCTACCAAACAGCGGTTCAGACCGCCAACACCGAATACAAAGCCGCAAAGAGCAAACCTCTATACCGGGAGCGCTATATGGATCATACGGCCAAACTTAGAGCCCGAAAAGGCGCCATCGATGAAATGCAAAAAGGACAAATGGAAATGTCCAAAAAAAAGTTTTCGGCGGCTGATACGCATTTCCGCAAAGCATTAAAAAAGGCGCCCAACGATTATGCCGGCCTGGTCTTGATGTCGACCAATCAGTTAGTCCAAAAAGAGTGGGCTGTTGGGCGTCAATATGCCGAAATGGCCCAAAAGGTTTATCCTCAGGAAGCCCAGGCCTATCATTTGAGCGGCTTTGCTAAAATCCAACTAAAGGATTATGACGGTGCACTGCAAGAGTTCAGCGCCTACGATAAAATATTACCCGGTAATCCGAATACCATTTTCTTCGAAGGTTTTGCATACGAAGGGATGCAGAATTACAAGCAGTCCGCTCAGCAATATCAACGTTATTTGCAAATCACGCAGCAGGGTGATTATGCCCAACATGCATACCGTCGCCTCAGAGAATGGCAGGGGAAAGGTATACTATAAGTGTTGCGCGTCTCCGGAATAAGCGACCCTTCCTTCTTGTGTTAGAACCGGTCAACGCTTAATATTACTCCGTGATTCAAAATGCAGAATTAGATCCGTTTTGTATCCTTGACTAGTTTATATCCACGCCAAGGTAAAATATACTAATTAAATTCAAATCCTAAAACGGATTAAAAACGTTGACAAACGACCTCCCAAAATCACTGACCGAAGAACTCCAAGACAAATGGCAGACCTTCAGGCGGGCAGCAGAAGATGCCGAAATCCGCCTGCCCGAATCTCATGCTTTTATTAAAATCATAAAAAAAGTATTTACATTCAGTGACTTTGTCGCCTCAAGTTGCACCCGTGACCCGGCTATGCTGGCCGAACTCATTGACAGCGGAGACCTCCAGCGGCGTTACACGTCGGATGAATACATAAATAAACTCGAAACCCTGCTGGTAGATGTTGATGATGAAGACACTTTGATCCGCAAGCTGCGCCATTGCCGCCGTCGGGAAATGATTCGAATCGCCTGGCGTGATTTGGCCGGCTGGGGCGGGCTTTCCGAAACGGTCGCCGATCTTTCTGCATTCGCAGATGCGTGTCTCGACCAAACCCTTGATATTCTGTTTCGGTGGCACTGTGCGGAGTATGGCGTGCCAACCGCTGTGGATAATTCCACCCAACGCCTTGTGATTATCGGACTGGGCAAATTGGGTGCCCGCGAATTAAATTTCTCATCAGATGTGGACTTGGTTTTTATATATCCGCAAGCCGGTGAAACCCGGAATTCTGGACGCACCCTGAGCAATGATGACTTTTTTGCGCGCCTTTGCCGACGGTTAATCAAGGTTGTCGGCCAGTTCACCTCGGATGGAATGGTATTTCGAGTGGATTTGCGCCTTCGCCCGTTTGGAGAAAATGGTCCATTAGCCATGAGCTTTGATGCAATCGAACGCTATTACCAGGACCAAGGGCGGGAATGGGAACGTTATGCGTTGCTCAAAGCCAGAATAGTAGGCGGTGACAAACAGGCAGGCTCCCTGTTGTTGGAAAGACTTCATCCATTTATTTACCGTCGTTACCTGGATTACAGCGCATTTGAGTCTTTACGTGAAATGAAAGCTATGATTGCCCTTGAAGTCAAACGCAAGGGGATGGAAAACAACATCAAGCTCGGCCCCGGAGGGATCCGTGAAATTGAGTTCTTCGGACAAATTTTTCAACTGATCCGTGGCGGTGTGACACCGGCGCTACAAGTTAGCGGTATACAGGAAGTACTTGAAATCCTGGCCGCTGAAAACTACATACCGCAGGATGTGTGCGATGAAATGAAAAATGCCTACATCTTTTTGCGAAATACTGAGAATCACCTTCAGGAATTTTCTGATCAGCAAACTCACGAATTACCGTCCGACACAATCGACAAGTTCCGTCTGGCGGCATCTATGGGATTTTCCGATCCGCAAACCTTTGAATTACAACTGGCACGACACAGAAAAAAGGTTCATGCTCATTTCCAAATGCTCCTGGCTACAAGCGATTCAGAAACCCGAGATAAGGAAACCGATTGGCAATTGGATAGAATCTGGCAACACCAGATAAGTGCCGAACAAGCCCAAGAAATTCTTTCATCCATGGGCTATGAACAACCAGACGACGTATTGCAGTTGCTCGACTATTTAAGAAATGATCCGGAAACCCGGGCGTTAAGCACTAGAGGACGCCAACGCCTTGATAAATTAATCCCCTTGATACTAAAGGAAGTCGGAATATCAGATCAACCGGTTGTCACTATTGGCCGTATTATTGATCTACTTAAAGCTATTGAAAGACGCACGAGCTACCTGGCACTGTTACTGGAGAATCCAACCGCATTAACGCATCTGGTTAATCTTTCCAATTCAAGCCCATGGATTACCTCTTTTCTAGCCCGTCATCCGGTTCTCCTTGACGAGCTGCTGGACTCGCGAACCCTTTATCGACCGCCCCAATTACATGAAATTGAACGTGAACTCGGCGAACGAATGGCCCCGATTCCATCTGAGGACCTGGAATATCAAATTGAACAACTGTGTATTTTTAAACAGGTCAACGTATTGCGAATTGTTGCAGCCGACGTAGCAGGAACGCTACCGTTGATGCGGGTCAGCGACCATCTCTCCGAGATCGCGGAAATCATCATGTCTAAAGTAACCGATATCTCCTGGAATCATCTGATTGAAAAACACGGTGACCCAATTTGCAATTCGGATAGCAGGTCTTGTGAGCGAGGGTTTGCAGTTATCGCATATGGAAAACTGGGCGGGTTGGAACTTGGGTATGGGTCTGATCTTGATCTGGTCTTTTTGCATGCCGGTGCGAGAGGGAAGTCACAAGGAGGACCTCGACCGATCGACAACTTTCAATTTTTCAACCGGCTGGGTCAACGCGTCATTCACATCCTTACGTCGCACACCCGAGCCGGCAGGATATATGAAATCGATATGCGCCTAAGACCCAGCGGCAGTTCCGGTATTTTGGTGAGTCATATCAACGGTTTTCAAGAATACCAGATGAAGAATGCCTGGACTTGGGAGCATCAGGCCTTGATTAAAGCAAGAGCTATCTGCGGAGAAAAACGTTTAACCGAGCATTTCGAATCGATCCGCAGAGAAGTCCTCGGCCGTCCACGCAAAGAAACCAAGCTACAAAAAGAAGTCATCGGTATGCGCAAACGCATGCGCAAGGAGCTGTCAACGCCGCAAAAGGGTGTCTTTGATCTCAAACAAGACACCGGTGGGATGGTTGATATTGAATTTTTAGTTCAATATTTAGTGCTTCTAAACTCCCATGCGTATCCCGAACTCCTTAAATGGACCGATAACGTCCGCTTGCTTCAATCTCTGGCCGAAACCAGCGTTATCGATGAATACACCGCTCATTTGCTCAAGCATGCCTACCTGATCTATCGCGCCGCTGCACACCAGCTTAGTCTCCAGGAAAAACCCGCCAAAGTCCCCCAAGAAAAATTTCAGCGTTTACGTAAAAAAGTGGAAGAAATTTGGCAAACCTTTTTCAGAACAAAGATTTAAAAAAATCAAATTACAATTTTGTAATATTTTTTCTTTTCTTTTATCAATTTTGTAACATTTCAAACTTTCAGAATCCGTCCCGACAATATTATAAAATATTGAAATTATTATTATTTATTTGATTACCGGCTCCCTGGCATAGTTATTGCCAATAAAGGATTGATCAACTTTATTGGAAAGTGCCACAGGACTTTATAATGGATCACATCTATGAACATGCCTCAGGTCGGTTACAAAAGAAGACGGAAAGCTTGGTTGCGGGCCTGTTGCGGGGGAAAGAACCTGACTTTCTCAGGCAGCATGCCCGTATTTTGGACGATTATTTTCGCCAAGCCTTTGAAACCAGTTTAGTGGGGCCCCGCATGGATATCAGAAAAAATCCATATGCAATTGTGGCGCTGGGCGGTTATGGGCGCGAAGAGCAGTGCATACATTCCGATGTCGATCTGCTATTTCTGTTTAAGAAAAACGTCCCGGTCGAGGCAGAGAATCTGATCCAAGAGATGGTTTATCCTTTGTGGGACATTGGTCTTGATGTCGGTTATGCCACCCGATCGTTAAAAGAGTGTATTACCCTGGCCGGCAAGGATTTTGAGGTGCTGACGCCTATTCTGGACGCTCGCTTTATCTGTGGCTGGTCCCTGATATATTCTGATCTTATGGACCAGCTTCGGGAGAAAGTCATTCTCAAAAAATCCCGCCCAATTATCACCTGGCTTGTTCAAAAAAATGAGCTACGACATCAGTATTTCGGGGATTCGGCCTATCTTCTCGAACCCAACCTTAAAGAAGGACAGGGCGGTTTGAGGGACTATCATACCATGCTTTGGATCGCCCGGATTGAATTTGATATCAGGCAACCCCGAGATCTTGAATATTTTGGGCTTCTCTCCCATGAGGAATTCCAAACATTAAATCGATCCCTCGCATTTATTTGGAAAGTACGCAATCGGATTCACTGGTTCTGCGGGAGAAAATGTGACCAACTCCATTTCGAAAATCAAATCAAGCTGGCTCAAACATTCAACTATAAAAAAAGTAATGGTCAGCAGCCGGTTGAAAAATTTTTGGGAGAGCTTCACGGTCAAATGGAATCGTTGAAACAGCAACACCTGGTTTTTCTTTATGAACTGGGCCTGGAGAAGAAAAGGCAGCGCAGAAGAAAATCAAATAAAATCAGCAACATCGACGGTCTAGAAGTGATCAAGTGGGGAATGCTCAGTTTTGTTAGCCCTGAAGCTATTGTAAAATCACCGGATCTTTTGATGAAGATTTTTGAAGAAAGCGCGCGCTTGAAGATTCCTTTAAGCGCAGAAGCCAAAAGACTGGTAAAGGAATTTTCTCACCTTGTGGATAAAAATTTCCGGACCTCGAAGGAGATTGTCAAATCCTTCGAGCGGATTCTCGTCTCACCGGTGCCGAAATTCAATGTTTTAAATGAAATGTTGAATACAGGATTTTTAGCAAAATTTATACCCGAATTCCGCAGCATCATTAACCGTATTCAATATGACGAATACCATCTTTATCCTGTAGACAAACATCTGTTGCGCACCGTACAAAATGTCAAAAGATTCGGTATCGCAAAAGACGACAGTTTGGAACCGTTATGTGAAAAGGTTTATGGCGGACTTAAAAATAAACAGAGCTTGCTCTGGGCTGCTCTATTTCACGATATCGGCAAAGGAGCGTCTGACGAAGATCATTCGACTAAAGGCGCTGAAATTGTGCGAAAAGCGCTAACAAAAAAAGGACTAAAACCTAAAAATATCGAAACAATAAGCTTTTTGGTCCAGGAGCACCTTTTGCTAATAAAAACTGCGACACGCAGGGATATTCACGACGAGGAAACAGCCCTTTTCTGTGCCAGAAGAATAGGGGATATCCAGCGCCTTAAGATGCTGTATTTACTGACCGTTGCCGATTCTATCTCAACGGGTCCTATGGCCTGGAACGACTGGACGGCAGCCCTGCTAAGGGACTTCTTCCTAAAGGTCTTAAACGTGCTCGAAAAAGGAGAATTGGCATCTCAAGAGGCCGTAGAGGTCATCGAGCATAAAAAACATGAGATCATCCAGTCCGCTGGTAACCGTCAAATTAAGAAAGCGACAGAAGCCCGGCTGGAAGTAATGTCACCGCGATATCTTCTTTATATACCGCAACAGGATATCGTTGAACATATCAAACTCTATGACAGTCTCGGCGATGCTGATTTTGTATGGGAAATCAAGCGGTCAGTAGATGCCAACACCCGCACAGTCACTATCTGCGCTAAAGATCGACCCGGACTCATTTCAAACATAGCCGGTATATTTACCTTAAACAACATTGATATTTTGGATGTTCAGGTCTTTACTTGGCGCAATAATATTGCCCTGGACATCTTCAAAGTGAAGCCGCCGCCGGATCAATTACTGGAAGACGAAAAATGGAAGCGGGCCGAAAAAAATCTTAATAGAGCCCTCTCAGGCCAATTAGACTTGGCCGCTGCGCTGGAAAAAAAAGTGTCCGCCTACCATCAACGAAAAACCAAGCTCGCGAGCATTCCTCATCACGTCACGGTGGACAACTCCAGTTCCAGTTTTTTTTCGATCATTGAAGTCTTCACGTATGATTTTCCCGGTTTACTCTACAGCATTACCGATGCTATTTTTCAATGCGACCTCAATATTTGGGTCGCCAAAATAGCAACCAAAGTGGACCAAGTCGTCGATGTTTTTTATGTCAGGGATGTTCATGGAGAAAAAGTAGATTTACCCGATCAGGTGGCGGACATAGAGGCTGCTATTCTGAGAAGGCTCCCGCCAGTGTAGATTGCCAAGAACGAGTGACAAATGTTGAATGTTGAATGTTGAACGATGATAGATGAATGACGATTGACCCAAATAATGCCAATCATCATTTCAAAAAGGAGGAGAAATCATAAGATGAATTTAAAAAGCCTGCTGACAGCCATAATTTTGTTGGCCGTACCTTTTTCTTCGGCGGTTGCCTCGGAAGGTTTAAATTCCGGGGATACCGCCTGGATGATTGTATCCACTGCCCTGGTAATGATGATGACCCCGGCTGGTCTGGCTCTGTTCTATGGCGGACTGTCAAGGTATAAAAATTTGCTAAACACCTTCGCTATGACATTAGTCGCTTACTGTCTTGCCAGTGTCATATGGATGATGTGGGGCTACACGATCGCCTTCGGACCGGATAAAGCCGGTATTACAGGAGGCCTCTCAAATCTTTTTATGGCCGGTATTGGTGTGCACAGCCTTTCAGGAAGTATTCCAACCTATGTTTTTGCCCTCTTTCAAATGACATTCGCCGGAATCACTGTGGCGCTGGTTCTTGGCTCGATTGTTGATCGATTGAAGTTTTCATCATGGATTGTATTTACGATTCTATGGGTGACGTTCATCTATTGTCCCATCGCCCATTGGGTTTGGGGCGGCGGTTGGATGGGCAATATGGGGGCCCTTGATTTTGCCGGCGGAACGGTTGTTCACATTAATGCCGGTGTGGCCGGATTGGTTCTATCGCTGGTGCTGGGCAAGCGAATTGGTTATGGCAAAGAAGCAATGTTCCCATCCAGCATCGCTCTCACGGCATTGGGGGCGGCCCTATTGTGGTTTGGCTGGTTTGGTTTCAATGCAGGTAGTCAGCTGGCAGCCGATGGCATTGCCGCTTCGGCGTTTTTGGTCACGAATACATCTGCCGCAATGGGAGCACTGGCATGGATGTTTGCGGAATGGCTCGTAACAAAAAAACCGACCGTTCTGGGCATGGCATCGGGAATAGTTTCCGGACTGGTCGCCATCACTCCTGCAGCCGGTTTTGTCAATATGCCGGCCTCTCTGATTATCGGACTGGGTGCCGGCATGCTGGGCTTTTACAGTGTGGCCAAACTCAAGCAAAAAATGGGCTATGACGATTCACTGGACGCGTTTGGTGTTCATGGAATGTGTGGGATATGGGGAGCTTTGGCCACCGGTTTGTTTGCCAACCCGGCAATAAATGAAGCCGGTCGGGGATTGTTTTATGGCAACCCGAAACAACTCTGGATCCAAATTGTTTCGATCATAGCGACGGCAGTTTTCACGGCCGTCGGCACTCTCATAATCACTTATTTAACTAAGTTCTTAACCGGCGGATTGCGGGTAACTGAGGAGAACGAAATCTCAGGTCTCGACAATGCTCTGCATGGGGAAAGAGCATTCGAGATTCAATAGCCGACGACGATATTTAAGGTAAAAGTGTCCACAAAAGAAGAGGAGGTTTTACTATGAAAAAGATTGAGGCAATCATCAAGCCCTTCAAGCTGGATGATGTCAAAGAAGCGTTAAATGAGATTGGCATTCAGGGCATGACGATTTCCGAAGTAAAAGGCTATGGGCGTCAGAAGGGCCATAAGGAGATTTACCGGGGAGCTGAATACGTGGTAGATTTTATCCCGAAAATCAAAATCGAGATAGTTGTCGATTCAGACCAGGCCGGCCAGGTCGTCGAAAAGATCCGTGAAGCCGCAAACACTGGTAAAATAGGCGACGGCAAGATTTTTGTTTTCACCATCGAGCAGGCCGTGCGGGTGAGGACGGGGGAGACGGGTGTTGATGCAATCTAAACGCCTAAACTAAACAACCCCAAAAAACGGTGAGCTTATCTTAGGTTTCACCTCCTTACCAATCTACATCTTAACCGGAACGGTCAGGCGTAAGTATTTAAAAAGTACATTTTACCATATAAAATTTAAACAGGAGGATTTCTAACATGACACCCAAAGAAGTATTAGACATGGCAAAAGAGAATGGCACAAAAGTGGTTGATTTAAGATTTATGGATTTCCCGGGACTTTGGCAGCACTTCAGCGTTCCCATCAGTGAGCTGGAAGAATCTAGTTTTGAAGACGGCTTCGGATTCGACGGGTCAAGTATCCGCGGATGGCAGCCGATCCATGCCAGCGACATGCTCGTGGTTCCGGATGCAGAAACCGCCAAAATGGATCCGTTTTACAACGCCCCGACGCTGGTATTAATCTGCAATATCGTCGATCCCGTTACTCGCGAACCCTACACCCGGGATCCTCGCAATATCGCCCAGAAAGCCGACGCCTATTTGAAAAGTACCGGAATCGGTGATGTGGCCTATATCGGCCCTGAAGCAGAGTTTTTCATCTTCGATGATATCCGCTTTGAATCGACGCGCTTCGGCGCATTTTATGAAATCGATTCGGTTGAAGGCACCTGGAACACGGGTCGGGATGAAGGCCCCAACCTCGGATATAAGCCCCGGCACAAAGAAGGATATTTTCCGGTGCCGCCCATGGATAAATTTCAGGATCTACGATCCGAAATGGTATTGACGTTGGAGGATCTCTGCATTGAGGTCGAAGCCCAGCATCATGAGGTGGCCACCGCCGGTCAGGCGGAAATAGATATGCGCTTTAAGCCGCTGCTCCAGATGGCCGATCAGCTCATGTGGTTCAAATATGTACTAAAAAATGTTGCCTATCGCAATAACCACACCGTTACTTTCATGCCCAAGCCGATTTTCGAAGACAACGGAACCGGTATGCACACGCACATCAGCATCTGGAAAGGCGACCAGCCGGTTTTTGCCGGAGACAAATACGCCGGAATTTCCCAGGAAGCCCTATACGCTATCGGCGGAATCCTAAGACATTGCAAAGCTTTATGTGCCTTTACCAACCCGACCACCAACTCCTACAAGCGTCTAGTGCCGGGGTTTGAAGCACCGGTGAACCTGGCGTATTCCAGTCGTAATCGTAGTGCAGCTATCCGAATACCAATGTACTCCACATCACCCAAAGCCAAACGGATCGAGTTCCGCACTCCCGACCCATCTTGCAACGGATACCTGGCCTTCTCGGCTATGCTCATGGCGGTTTTGGACGGCATACAAAACAAAATTGATCCAGGCGACCCCCTGGACAAAAACATCTACAACCTGCCACCGGAGGAGCTGGCCGAAATCCCGTCAGCACCCGGCTCTCTGGACGAAGCTCTTGAGGCTCTCCAAGCGGATCAGGAATTCCTCAAGAAAGGCGATGTTTTTACCCAGGATGCCATCGACATGTGGGTTGATTACAAAATCGAAAATGAGGTCAATGACATAAAACTGCGGCCGCATCCGCATGAGTTTTTCCTCTACTATGATATATAGCCCTGATGTTGCAAAAATCGAGGATGCTGCAGATTCAAGGCGTCCGAGGGTGACGCTGTAGTCGGTTACCGCAAATCCCTGGCAACGCAGAAGATGCAGTATCATCGGCTTTCCTGTAGCGACTGTAAACAAAAGGACGATTTTTTTACTGGTTGTGGATGCCATATTTGGTGCAATCAACGAAACCGCCTTAACATCATAGAAAGCTTCGGCATCATTATCTTTTTGCTATCCTTCGTCCTGTTGTTTATGCAGCTTTAGGGATAACCTGCCTTTGAAACAGCAGCCCGTTAAATTTGGCGGGCTGCTGCCTCCGCCTTATATCAGATTCACATTTCCTCTTGACAAATTCAAATAGCTGACATAAATTTAGTATATTAGCATATACTGATATAATGTTATGGACAAAATAGAGAAACTGGTTGAGATATTCAAAGCTCTATCAGATCCAACCCGGGTAAGGTTGGTTAAGCTGTTGAGCGATTGCCAACCGGGTGTTTGCAAGGGTGGCCCTTTATGCGTAAATGCGTTGGCAAACCAGCTCGGTGTCACACAATCGGCAGTCTCACAGCACCTGCGCATCTTAAAGCAGGCAGGCTTGGTTCGCGGTGCTCGCCATGGCTCCTTCATGCACTACTCGCTTGATCCGGGTGGACTTGATAAATATAAGGCCGCACTTCGGGAAACACTAGGCGAGGATTTTGTCACAGGTTGAAAAGTTTTTTTTTGCTTTAAAATATTAGTATATGCGAATATACGCAAATTTTAATATAAGAGAGGGTGAGACTATGTGCTGTACCACTGGTGGACATCATGGATTTCAGAGATGGGGACATCAAAATGTCTGTTTCTGTGGATGCGATGATCCCAAGTATTTTGGGCCACGATTCATGACCAAAAAACAAAGGATCGCAAAGCTCGAGATGCATCTGGGAGATTTGCGGGATGAAGCGAAGGCCGTTGAAGAGCATATCGCTCAAATCAAGAAAGAAACGTAGATCATTATTTTTAAAAAGATTTAGCGCAGCAAATCCATCCTTCGCGATTCTGCGGTTCGATATTCGACATTCTGCGGTTCGCTTTTTAATATTTCACACGTTATTCGGATAGATGCTTTCCAACAGGTGGGTCAGTGATTATGTTTTTATAGAATCAAATATCAACGGATTTATACACAGCGTCATATTAATTCACGCATTATGCTTTCAGGCATTTGCCTGAAAATACCAACAGATAAGGGTATACATGCAGAACGCTGTGTATGCATTCGCAATGAATTAAGTCGTTTTGTGTAGAAATGAAAATACAAACACTCTAATCGATATATTCATTGTTGACCAACGTGAATATTTTTTATATATTTCCATCAACATCTTAATTAGAAATTCTTATGGATAAATACATTTCATAAGTACAAGACAACGCAAAACCCGTCTAGGGGAGGATGGGTGCAATGCAGTATGTCTTTAAATAAATAGCTGAGTTGCCTTTTGATGGTGGCTTGGCTTTTTTATTGAGGGAAAGGAGGATCGCATGCAAAATAGAGAATTGCGAAATTTCAAATTATTCAGAGATGTTTGTAAAATAATTAATTCCAGCTTGGATCTCAAAGAAGTTTTAATTTAGAATATACACTTCAGAGCAGCGAAATTTTTCAGATGGTGAATACGAGCTGATTTCTGGATTGGCGGATATGGGAGGTATCGCAATCGATAATGCAAGGATGTATGATCGCCTTAAGGCTGAACATGAGAAATTGATTGATGAGACGCATCGATGGTTCGAGTATGGTAGGGTATAAAACGAAGGCAACTTTTTAAAATTCATAACAAATAGACAAAGGAGGAAAACCATGGAAAAACAAGTCATCAATTATGAGACAATGCTTAAGGTTGCAAAGGCAATCTCTCACTCCAAAGACCCGGAAGAAGTTGCTTTAATGACGGTGGAAAGCATTAAAACAGCTTTGAATGTCAAGGGTTGTTCTTTGTTTTTGTTCAATCGCAAAACAAATGAACTGGAGCTGGCCACTTCATACGGATTGAGTGACGAGTATTTGAATAAAGGCCCTGTGAGTGCATTGCGCTCCATTGCCCAATCGTTGGAGGATGGGCCAGTGGCGATATATGATGTTATGGATGATCCTAGAATCCAATATCCTAAAGAAGCTCAGAAAGAAGGGATCTCCTCTATACTCTCAGTGCCGATCGTTGTCGGGGGATATTTATTGGGGGCTGTGCGCGTTTATACATCTGATCCTTGGGAGTTCACCCTGGATGATGTGAATTTTGTTCAGGCGCTGGCCCAGATAGCCGGAGGGGCAATAAATATGGCCAGGTATGTTAAAGGATTAAAAAGCAGCATTGAAGTCTTGAAAACGATGAAGGAAGTTCAGACCCAGCGAACGACAAGAAGGACCCCCTATGAGGGAGTTCCTACAAGTGTTTCTACGAGTGAACTTGATAAGAAGGAATAGTTGTTAGGATTTAGGCTTAAAAGGCCGCGCTTTATTGATGCCCGATTTTTGTTGTTGATAATTAATTTCGGAGCATTTCTTTGCCTGTTTGGTCATTTTGATGTTTACAAATTAATAATATTATTATACGTTGCATAGGATCAATCTCGTGCCGAAAGTTCATTCTCACTATCCATTCTCCTTACTGCTCAAATTCCGCTGCTGGGCGACTTCTCAACACTTAATACACCATTTGTGTTACAACAGACATTGGTTTAGCTCGAACTTTAACCTAATGTTCAGGTAAGAAAGAAATGGAGAAACCCCTTAAAATGTGCCTAATTCGCTCCTGACAGGAGTTATTTCTGTTGGGAGTCTCTATGGAAGTTCAATATTCGATGGTCTTTCTTTTCCTTGTATTCCTCCTGTCAGGAGACACTATAATTGTTTCAAATACGGTAAGAAAAAGAAATAATTTATTAACATCTCGCTTGAGGAGGATCTGTCATGGCTAAAATGATAAAATATATGATTGTTCACAAGGATCCCGATGTTTCATGGGAAAAAGTCGAAGAAAATTGGGCAAAACTCGCTAATGTCGAAAAATGTACCTGGGTGCGCACTCTTTTTAATAGAGAAAAAGGGGTACGCTATTGTGAATGGTTGGCTCCCGATAAACGCACATTAAAATCGATTTTTATTGACCTCGATATTTCTTTTGAATCGATTATAGAGGTTGAAGAAACGGTTCCGGATCTGTGGGGTAAAAAATGGGAAGAGCACCTCGCGGCAGAAGAAAAAGCGAGCACTCTGGCATTTTAATAAGTTTAGGGATCCAGAATATCGTTGCTTTGAGCCCCTCGCAATTGGTGCAAGGGGATATCATGAGGAAAGTATAGGAGAGGGTAAATATTTTTGAGAGACTCCTTGTGTTTATCATTAAGTGATCTCTCTTACTCATGAGGCGAACGCTAAAGGCAGGGCTAACAGTGGCCTTGCCTTTTTTTATGGTTATCCGATAAGGTAACAACAGCTTCCAAAATGGTGCCGTGATCTATTGTTGGCGACTGCTGAAACAAAGGATATCACCGGCGGCAAAGGAGCCACCATCATTTTCGATCCGGTGGCCGGACCTTTTCTGGAAAAACTTGCCGCTGCTGCAGCGCAACATGCCATCATCTTTGAATACGGTGCTCTATCGTTAGCTCCAACACCGTTTCCTTTGTTTGAAGCAATCGGAAAAGGCCTGACCGTGCGGGGTTACACCTTGTTCGAAATCGTTTCAGACCCTGAAATGATGGCTCGCGGTAAAAAGTTCATTTACGATGGCTTATCGTCAGGTGCATTGAAACCGATCATCGCTCGGACATTCCCTCTGGAAGAAATCGTCGAGGCCCATCGTTTTATGGAGTCCAATCAGCAAATGGGTAAAATTGTCGTGACTGTATAATAAGACGGTCTGAATCCACCAGGGCCGCCCGACAGAGATGTAAACAAAGAACAAAGGGGAACTATCTTGCGTCAATTTTTATCTATCAACGTTATACTGACGGGATTGACTTTTCTTATAGCTGCTGGCGCCTCGGCAGATCAGACTGAGGTGAGTAAAAAATGTTTAAAACATCGTTTGAGCAACTGACGGTTCTAAATGTGGAAATCTTCGCAGAGGAAGGCACTTGTGTGCTGATCGCCGCCCGCCGAGAGGACGACGGACGCGAACTGGCTGATATGCTCGGCGACAAAGTTGACTTTTTGAAAACGGATGTGTCTTTGGAAACCGATGTGGAGAGAATGATCCGCTGCGCTGTTGATCGGTTTGGAAAACTCGACTGTCTCTTCAATAATGCTGGTGTACCAGCGACCCACGCGAGTATTGCCGAGATTCCATTAAAAGACTACCAATATGCATTGTCGGTGCTACTCGGCGGAGTATTTCTCGGCATGAAACACGCAACTCCCGTGATGTGGGCCCAAAGATCGGGTAGCATCATCAATACGGGCAGTATTGCCGGGATTCTCGCTGGCTATTCGTCTATAATCTATTCAACCGCAGAGGCGGCCGTGATTCATTTGACCAAGCTCGTGGCTATGGAGTTGGGCGAAAGCAATGTTCGAGTCAACTGCATCTCACCCGGCGGTATCGCAACGGGAATATTTGGCAAAGCCGCGGGGCTACCAACGGATCAAGCGGAAAAAACTGTCGAAGTGATGAAGCAAGTGCTTGTAGACATTCAACCAATTCGTCGAGCAGGTATCGTGGACGATATCGCTCAAGCGGCCGTCTTTCTGGCCTCGGATGAGTCTACTTTTATCAACGGTCATAATTTGGTGGTGGATGGCGGTCTAACTGGTGGTCGTCTTTGGTCCGCGCAGCAGAAGGACTAAAGGCAATGCGGCAGGTTCTCAGCGATGCTTCAAAATCTTGATTTGAATACGCACCAGCTACCCATTTTTTTCTCATCATTTTGCGGTGTGAGCCGTGAGCGGCAATTGGTCCGAGAGATGTTTGATCGGCTGCAAAGCAAGCGCATTTAATGGATTGCTAAAACCCGGAGGTGCGAAATTGGACAGGCATATTGTGGGTTAGCTGAACAAATACAATATAAAATTAGGGTTTTTTCCGGATTTAACTAAGGCACGTATGATACAACTTTTTCGATACGAATATTTTGTATATTTGTCATTGTGTAATCTGCAAAGATCAAATTTTCGATAGCATTCTTTCCTAGTTATGCTGTTTGGTCTCCAAAATTTTAGCAATTGAACAAGATCTTGGTAGTTATACAGTTGCCACTATTATTTATCGTTT
>JASFJP010000003.1:0-27663 GCA_050121225.1 Desulfobacterales bacterium | reverse complement strand
TTCAGGCCAAGACGTCGAGCCACAACGGCAGCACAACCTAAAGCATTCCAAGCTCCTGAGGCGTGATAATCACACACTGTTGCGTGTAAGGCTATGCCGGCTCTCAGAGAAAGTTCGTAACCGATGACCAATGATGTCAATAATTCCTGACCAGAGATGGTGGCGGAACCCTTCAGGGGAACCATGCCAAGCACCGTCGGCACAATCGCAGCGCCTGCATGGCCTTTGGCCAACGGATGGCCATCATGAATATCCAATGCATCGATAGTCATGCCGTGGGCCAACGCAGCACCTGGAGGTGATACCTCACGGCCATCCAACCAAAGGAGAGCACCACTTCCGCCAAATGCAAATGCAGCAAAATCGTATACGATTTTTGACAAATTTGTCGATCGCCCGGCGATACCGGTAGCGATCGTATCCAACAGGCAGCGACGGGCCTGATGACGAATTTCTTCCGGTAAATTGTTCCATGTCGTTTTATGAATAAATTTTATAATATCCATAATCAGATCAGTCAGGTAGGGGAACCGGGTCCGGTACGACCACCTGGCGAGGGTCTGTAAGTTGGTCAAAGCAATGAAAATGATCTGTTTGGTACATAATAAAATTGAGGGTATGATCAAGTTGTTGTCGGTATTGTTCACATTTCTCGCGGGAGGCATCGGTGGGAACAACAATAAATTTGTCGGCAAATAAAGCCACAATCTTCGAAAATGGCTTTGGAATGATGGTTCGATCCCAGCTGTTCAATTTCCAGAATCGATCGGCGCTCCATATCACCGGAACAATGGGTAGTCCGGTACGTTTGGCCAGGTAGATGATGCCCAACTTGGAAACAAAGCGTGGCCCCCGTGGGGCATCTACCACCAGCCCGCCCTTGAATCCCTGGCGGACCAATTCTTCCATTTCGCGGTATGCCTTTCTGCCACCACGGGATGAGGATCCTCTCACTGTCACCCAACCAAAACGTTTTGCTGCTTGGGCAGCAAGCTCTCCATCTTCACTGGCGCTAGCAATGGAGACAACATTTTGGTTGCGATACCAGTAAATCACAAAAAACAGCCCGCGATGCCAGCTGGCATAAAGGAGGCCTTTATTTGGATGTTTTTTTAGGTATTCTTCCTCTGTCTCGCGGCCGTATTCGCTTATGCGGCAAGTGCCCAACCACAGAGTTGCAAATAATTTCGAAACCCAACCGAAAGTAAAAAAAGCCGCACGCTTCCAAATCCTCATGTCTAAAAACCTTGTCGTATAGATTTTAACAGCTCTGGCAGGAAATGAAACCTAGAAGAATAGCCCATATGGTATCAATTTTGCATCTATATAACTGTAAGCGAATACTATATACGCCGGCATAATATTTGGCAAGATAATTGACTTAATTTAGAGCTATATCATAACTTATTGAAATTACTTTTTTATTAAATTATAAAAAAATGTGCTCTTTGAAAATATCAGCCCAAAAAGTATAGATTTTCGAAATAGATGTCTAATTGACAAATCAATTGTTTCCAGAACATTATAAAATTTTGTCAGTTTAGCGTCAAAAACCTCAAATCTGTTAATCTTTACTTGAATCTTCGCGGTTGAACCTTTAGGTATAATGATTACGATAATGTTGTAAGGCTATTTCGGGATCTTTAGAACTCGAATAGGTCTGATAAGAAAAAATTGTTTTCCCTCCGGCCTGACTCACCCGATAGCGATTACGGCATTTCTTTTAACAGCTAATGTCCCAAATAGATCAAAAGACGATTAGCGTCTTTTTTGAAACGATGCCCCCCGACCAGAGGGAAGTGCAATAAAAACAACATAATTTGTCGACGGGAGGAAACATGTCAAATCACTCTAATACACTCCACCATCATCTGAAAGAAATAAAAGAAGGCCAGCGTCATTTTGAAAATGCGTTCCAGAGTGTGTCCCGTATGATCCTGGGAAGTACCATCGAAAAAGTAGTGGTCAACGGGAAAACGACGTATGATTTCAGTATATTTCGTGAGGGATCCAAGCATGTCATCGGCATGTATGACGAGATCAACAGCTTTGTATCCTATGTGAAGGATGCAGCCGAAGGCGGGTCCTCTAAAGAAATGGCCTTTGTGCTTGTCGGAGAACCTGGAAACGGTAAAACGTTCTTGGTTGAATTTTTAGCCGGTAAATACCGCTCCTTTCTCTCAAAAGAGAATAACCGCAAATATACGTTCAGGTTTTTAAATCTTGCTGATATTGGTAATTACGGTAAAATTAATATCATTGAATCACAGACCTATGAAGATCCGATGATCCTGGCGATGAATCTGTTTGAGAATCCTGACGAGAACAAGGAATATCTCGCCAAACAAATCGGCTTTTCTGACAAAGAGATCGAAACCTTATATGAAAATTATCGCCCTTTAGGGGCCTGTAGCAGCTATATATGGAATGATATCAGAAATTTTACAGGTGGAGCAATTGACGACATGCTCAAGCTTGTTGAAATCACAACGGTTCCGTTAACCGAAAGCCTGGGAACAGTGACCGGAAAGTACCCGGCCAAAGACAAAATTACATCCTCCGCAGTGGATTTGCTCGGTGAGGAGTCGATTCAGCGGCTGCTGCATATCACCGATACCAATAATCCGTACCGATTTGATTTAAGGCGGGGGGCATTAGCGCGCGTCGCTGGCGGCGGAATTCATTTCAGTGATGAAATTTACAAAAACAAAAAAGACCTCGTCCAGGTATATCTGGGTGTTATCCAAAACCGCAGCATTGAAATCGACGGCTACAAATGGCCCATCGATACACTCATTGTCGCTACCAGCAACAATTCGGAGTTTCACCGTTTCCTATCGGAGAAAGAAGAAGCTCCTATCGTTGACCGCTGCCGTATATGTTATGTTTCGCACAATACCAATTATAAACTGCAGAAGGATCTTACCACCTACGCCCTCGGCAGTGAAACCCGGACGACATTGACCAAAGAAAGCCTGCACCAGGATCCGAATCTGAACTATGCCGCCTCCGTGGCCGCTGTTTTGAGCCGACTGCCCCGTTCCGAAAAGTTAACGCCGGTAGAAACCATGAAATTAGCTGCCGGAGAAGTAGCCGGTGAAAAAAGTATTAAAACCCTGGCGGAGGTCATTGACACCCTTAACCAGGATCCGGAAATTATCAACCGGTTTGGGCAAAAGGGGTTGGGGCAACGTAACCTGGGCCGTTCGATCCAGCTGTTGATTGAAAGCTCTGAAACCAATGAAGGCGAGTGCATGTTTGCCTATGACATCTTCAGAGCGTTGGAACGTATCATCTTAGACTACGTGACGGAAGCCAATGATCGTACCAAATACCTCGAGGATCTCAAGACTGCCAAAGGAATGTATCGCGAACGCATCATGACTGAGATGTTCAATGCGTATATGGATGAGCCATTGGCGATTCGCAAAGATGTCATGAACTATGTGAATATGATTATCGGGATCGATGCCGAAAACCTTGGTCAGGATAAGATGTGGAAATACAAAGATCCGCAGTCCGGAGAGCTCAAGGCACTGAAAATTGATGAGCGCTATATTAACAGTGTGGAAGAACGGCTGGGTCTCAAGACCGAGGAGCAGCGCGAATCATTCCGAACGTCCATTCGAAAAATATACGGGCAGAAGATATCCGTGGATCCGGACTATGATTTTATGGACAACCTGGAACTGGTCAAAGCCGTTACCGATGTCCGCTTGAAGTCCGACATTGCCGGTGCGGGCAGCCTGATTGGTGCTTTAGCAAACCGCACCAATGAAGAAAATCAAAAACTCTACGATCGTATGATCGATACCATGCTCAACAAACTCGGCTATTGTCGCACATGTGCGCAGAAGACAATTGAATATTTCTGCACGCAAGAAGACGAAAAATAAGTGGGGAGGAGATAGAAAACATAAAACATTCTGCAAGGTATATGTTTGGCCAAAAAGTGGCTTTCACAATCCTCTCCTCGCCGGAGTAAACCATGTATCCTAAACTTATCGATCTCTATAAACTTCTCAAAAAGAATGGTCTAACACCCGAACAAGAACAGAAGATTCTTGAGGAACTGGAAACTGCCGGTTCCCATGAAATCCTTGTCGATAATTTCTCAAGATCGGGGAGGGGAACCACCGGGCAGGCTTTTCAGAGTATCTACGCCTACCATGATCTTCTGAATTTGCAGGGTATGATTGCTATGCAAAGCACCCCTAACGTCAGCGTTCGCTCTATTGATGAATTGTTGGAGCGCGATAAACAACGGGAAAAAGACGGATTTCCACGAAAAATCAATGTAGGGCGCCTGATCAAACCGGGCAAAAGCGGCAAAGACAAGGTCGTAATTGTACCCAGCACGGTTGAAGAAAAATTTTTACACGACACATCTTTTCGAACTGATGACGAACAGGCCGGCGGCGGATCCGGTGACGGTGATGAAGGGGAAGTCATCGGCGAACAACCGGTGCGGGCACCCGATGTGCAGGGAGACGCCGGCCCCGGACAGGGTGAAGGCGGTCAGCACGAAATGGAGTCCAACGCCTACGACATTGGCAAAATCCTAACCGAAAAATTTGAACTTCCTAATCTCAAAGACAAGGGCAAGAAACGATCGCTGACCCGTTACACATATGATCTAACCGACAAACACAGGGGGTTCGGCCAGCTACTCGACAAAAAAGCTACCCTACGAAAAATTATCGAGACCAATAGGAGTTTAGGTAAGTTGGACGACATCAATGCGATCGATCCAACCGGTTTTCTGGTGTCTCCGAATGATCTGGTATACCGAATATTATCTCGTGAAAAAGACTTTGAATCCCAGGCGATGGTATTTTTCCTTAGAGATTATTCCGGTTCCATGGCCGGCAAGTCCACCGTGCTGGTAGTGGCCCAGCATGTGCTGATTTACAGCTGGCTGCTTTATCAATATGCCATGCAGGTTGAAACCCGGTTTATTCTGCATGACACCGAGGCTTCCGAAGTTCCTGACTTTTACACATATTATAATTCAAAAGTGGCCGGAGGTACACAGGTGGCATCGGCCTATCGTCTGGTTAACGAGATCGTCGAAAAAGAAAACCTGGTTCGCGATTACAACATTTATATCTTCCACGGAACCGACGGTGACGACTGGGATACGAATGGAAAAGAAAGCATACCGGAGCTTAAAAAAATGCTGAGCTATGCCAACCGCACGGGGATAACCATCGCCGAGCACGCAAGCGGATCCACCAATAAAAGTGAAGTTGAAAAATATCTGAAAAAATCCGGGTTGCTGGAAGATAAATCGGCGCTGCTCAGATTGGATGTGATGCAGGAAGATGCGGATGAACCGAGGCTAATCGAGGGGATTAAGCACTTGATCAGTGAGTAAGTACCGAATTGTGAATTGCGGATATGATAAGCGAGAGCTTCGTTGGAACGTAGAATTGACTATTGACGATCGGCAATTGAATATTGATGGAATTTTGTCGTTTTAATTTGAAATTTACCCTCTTTGAAAAATTAAGAATGATTGCAGTCCATAAATAGTCAATTTTCAATATTAGGTATTCAATTATAACTATGGAACTCATCGACCAACATACCAAAAAAATTATGGAAGGGTGCAAGCAACGCGCCTTTAAAGCGGGTCTCCGATTTCAAGATGAAACTCTGGAGTACATTGTTTCCAATAGAGATTTGTTGGAGCTAACGCCCAAATTGATGATACCGACCCTCTATGACTATTGGGTTCACGATGTTGAAGTGTTAAAGGAAAAAGGCCGCTATGAACTGTATCCGAGCAACCCGTACGAAACCGTCATCAACACCCGACCGGCCATCTCCTACTACAATGACAACAATCCGGACTGGATGAATGTCATGATCTTCTACCACGTTCTGGCACACATCGATTTCTTTCAAAACAATTTGTACTTCCGACATTCCTGGGACTATGATTTCACAGGCAGCGCTCTGTCGGACAAACGCATGATCGCCAAGCTTCGATCGGAAAAAGGCAGATGGGTGGACTACATTATTGAATTTGCCCGAGGGATCGATAACCTGGTCGGGTATCACGACGAACTGTCCCGCCTGAATCGTCCGCGCAAGACCAACCAATCCAAAATGCTGGATTTCTACTTTGACGTATTCTTACAAACGACGAAAAAAGTACCAACCAATGAATATATAAACGAAATTGAACGGTACAACGAATGCATGCAGGAGAACAAGTTTCTCGGCGAAAAAACGTTTTTCTCAGAAGTGCTCACGAAACATCCGGAGTTCGATGCGCTCTTCAAAAAAAGCCAGAAAGAAAAACCCCATCAAAAAATGGATTTGTTACAATACTTGCTGGAGAACTCCGAGTTTTTGAACAAAGAAAAAAACACCTGGATGAAACCGATAATAGAAGTCGTTCGTAAAACATCCATTTTTTTCCAACCACAAATCCGCACAAAAATTATGAATGAAGGCTGGGCCAGCTACTGGCATGAAAAACTATTTTTGCAGGATGACCGTATTGAAGGTCATGAGGTTGATTTTGCCAGAACCCACGCGGCTGTGACCTCCATGCCACGAGTCGGACTGAATCCTTACGCCTTGGGCTTGCGGATGTTTTACTTCATTGAAGAATTGGCGGACAAGGGAAAATATTCGGTTGAATTCAAAAAGCTTTTAGATGCCAGAAAACGAGAACAGTTTGATGCTCAGACCGGTCAGGGATTAAGGTTTTTATTTAACATTAGGGAAAATCTGAATGATTTTATGTTTATCAATACGTTTGTGGACCAGGATTTTGTAAATCAGTATAAGCTTTTTGTCGCCGGCCGGCGGTTAAACCAAAACAAAGCTGTATGGGAATATTACATCAAGAGTAAAAGCGCTGAGGACTATCGCCAGATGTTACTGGACACCCTTTATCATCCGCCTTTCATTGAAATAGTGCCGGATAAAGCCAAAAACGGAGGTTTGTACCTCGTGCACCGCTTTGAGGAAAAACCCCTGGTGAAAGAATTCATCGCCAATACTATGCTGGGAATTGAGTACTTGTGGGGAGCACCGGTTCAGCTTGAGACCAGTGAAGTGGTGCAAGCCGAAGCCAAACAATCTCCGCTGCCGATCCCCGGTCTACCCATGCCGGTGGATGAAGAACCTAAAGCAAAGGACATTAAATGGCAGAAGGTTTTGTATACGATAAAAAACCGTAAGTTATCTAAAGAAGTCATATAGGCATCATAGGACTGACGACAGAAGCATAAAAAGATATCGGCAGATGTACAGCAACATCCCTCTGTCATCTAACCCCCGTATGTTGTCTCTGACAACGGAAGCTAACCATGGAAATCATCAAAAAGGCAGTCAACTCTATCGGACGGAAAGATCACCCTCCCCAAAACGATGATATGAATATGGACAATATCAAGGTCGCCATACAAAACCTCGACCAGAGTATGAGTGAGCGGGATCAGCGTTCCTCTATTTCGTTTGAGGAATTTTTAAATGAACTCGTAGCCAACCCGAATATTGCGATACGCAATGTATTTCAGGTCTTTCATGACATGATGAAAGCCTACGTCGGTGCGGGTGTTGATGAATACCCGGATGACCCGGAGTCCATCGATTACGTCTCCTATGATTGCAGTCAATTATTCGTTGAAGGTGCCGATTATCCGTTTTTCGCTGATCGTCTGTTTGCTAACCGGTTGGTCACCCTGGTGGAAGCACTCAAACGAGGTGCTCAACAAAATAAGATTTATATTTTTAAGGGTCCCCCCGGTTGCGGAAAAAGTACGTTTCTAAATAACCTGCTTCGAAAGTTCGAGGAATTTGCCAACACCGATTCCGGATTCCGCTATGAAACTGTGTGGCGTTTTGATCAGAAAATTTTGGGAAGTTTAAGCGAATATGAAGAACATCCGGTCCTGGAAAGGCTATCTCGCCTATTAGTCGATTCATCTATGGATCAGACAGAACAAACATCTGAAAACAGATGCCCTGATTCGCTGCAGAACCCCGACGCTTCAATCAAAACAACTTATTCCGATTATCTGAAGGAAGATTTTATTGAAGTCCCGTGCCCAAGCCATGATAATCCGATATTGATGATCCCCAAACACTACCGCCGGGAATTTCTGGACGATTTGTTTAAAAACAACGAGTTCAAATGGAAACTTTCCACTGAAAAAGAATATGAATGGGTTTTTAGAGACAACTCATGCACCATCTGCAGTTCCTTATACGAAGCACTTCTGAACCGCTTAAAGAGTCCCCAGCGAGTTTTTGATATGCTTTATGCACGTCCTTACAAGTTCAACCGTCGCCTGGGAGAAGGCATCAGTGTCTTCAATCCCGGTGATAAACCCTTACGCCAAAATGTCATGAGCAATGCGATATTGCAGCGACGGATCAACAGACTATTGAAGGACAGCAATCAAGTAAAATACATCTTTTCTCAGTATGCAAAGACGAATAACGGCATCTATGCCCTGATGGACGTAAAGTCCCACAATACCGAGCGCCTGATCGAACTTCACAACATCATTAGTGAGGGAGTTCACAAGGTCGAAGATATCGAAGAGAATGTAAATTCGCTTCTGCTGGCGGTCATGAATCCGGAAGACGAAAAAAACATTCAAGGATTCCAATCGTTTTTAGACCGGGTAGAATACATTAATATTCCCTACGTTATGGACCTCAGCACCGAGGTGGAAATTTACCGCAACATCTTCGGCAAACATATTGATGCAGGGTTCCTTCCTAGAGTTTTGCATAATTTCGCCCGGGTAATCATCTCATCACGCTTAACTCCTAAATCCGACGCCATGCTTGAGTGGATCGGCGACCCCAGCAAATATCGCCTATACTGCGATGAAAATCTACAGCTTCTTAAAATGGAGATCTATACCGGATATATTCCTGCCTGGCTCACAGAGGAAGATCGGAAACGGTTGACCGCCAAACGACGGCGCAACATCATCGGTGAATCAGAAAAGGAAGGCGAACGTGGTATTTCCGGCCGCGATTCCATTAAAATCTTTAATGAATTTTACTCTGCGTATACAAAAGAAGACAAACTGATCAACATGTCGGACCTATGTAAATTTTTCACCAAAATGAAAAAGGAAGTAAAAGACTTAATCCCCCAGGGATTATTGGACTCGCTGCTGCGCATGTACGACTACACTATTCTGCAGGAAGTCAAAGAATCCCTTTACTATTACAACGAGGAGCAGATATCTAGGGATATCCAGAATTACCTGTTTGCCGTTAATTTCGAAATCGGCTCCACCGAAACGTGCACATATACGGGAGAAAGGCTGGAGATCACTGAAGAATTTTTGGAGGGCATCGAAGGCCGTCTGCTGGGGGTGAAGGCTGACAGCAGTCAACGCACGACATTTCGCAAAACAACTCAAAAGGAATACACAACCAAAACGCTCACGCAGGAAATCATGGTTGAGGGGTTGCCGATGACAGACACTAAGATTTATCAATCCATGCACGACCGCTATGTTTACAATTTGAAGGAAAAAGTGCTGGATCCGTTTTTGGAAAATGAAAATTTCCGAAGAGCTATAAAAGATTACAATGAAGAAGATTTCAAAACGTATGATAAGCGCATCAGAGACGATGTGACGTATTTAATCAGCAACCTGTGCCAGAACTTTCGATATACCGAACAAGGTGCTAAAGAAGTCTGTATGTATGTGATTGACAGTGATCTAACCAAGAAATTTGCCCGCCCGTAAAACTTACCAATTAAGCGGATCAATAGTTACTTCAACTGCCTAACGTTCAATCCGCCTCATGCGGATAGCCCCAAAAAACAATTTTAGAGGCACTAGGGCCCGTGATCCGCATTCAGCTGCGCATTTAGACAATCACAGTATTCATCGAAAATGAAATACATACAGCGCTCGGCAAACTGTGACTTTTCATAAAAACTGCAATCTGTCTGTAGTTTCTTACTGTCGGCGGTACACACGGACATATCGTCTTGTTTGCAGAAATTGATTATCATAAGAGTCATTACGCTCACCTCCCCCTCTCAGAAATCCGCTTATACATTGACGTTCTTCTAATAATAGTATCGGTCAAAAAACCTAAATCCTTAAATAGATTTTAATTTGTTGAAGTTTTAATTTATCTGCTTATTTTAACGATAACTCAAGTCACCGGGACAGGTAGGCGATTATGTTACGACAGGATGAAAAGTGGCTCGAAAAGGAACGGCGGGAACAGCAGATTGAACGGAACCAAGACGGCGATGAAACTGCCTATTTCGGTTTTCAGCGCATACACGCGGTGGAGAAAACGGATAAAGTATTGCAGCATTTCAATTCAGTTGCGCGACGCTACGACTTTATGAATTCGCTGCTGAGTTTTGGTATTCATCACGTCTGGAAACGTGTTTCAGTGCGAATGATGGAATTGGCGCCTGGAGATGCTATTCTTGATGTATGCGGCGGAACAGGGGATCTCGCGATTTTGGCAGCGAGAAAAACAGGTCCCACCGGACGAGTGATTATCTATGATATCAACCGGGCTATGATTCAAGCCGGGCTGCATAAAGTAACTCATACCGATTTGGAAAAAAGTATCCGCTATATTCAGGGAGATGCCGAAAATATCGCCTTCCCGGATAATCGTTTTGATGCCACGATGGTCGGATTCGGAATTCGAAACGTTACACATTTCCAAAGGGGCTTTTCAGAAATGTACCGAATTCTGAAACCCGGGGGAAAATTAATGTGTTTAGAATTTTCTAAACCGACGCAACCGGTATTCCGCTGGCTGTATGATGTATATTCATTTTACATTATGCCCTTTTTGGGAGATCTGATTGCCGGTTCCCGCAAGGCATACACTCATCTCCCTGAGACCATTCGAACCTGGCCGTTACCCGATGAACTGGCAGAGGAATTGAAGCGGATCGGTTTCTCCCACGTAACACATCGAAAACTGACCAATGGAATTGCGGTGATCCATTTGGCGATGAAATAGCCGAAAATAATTCTACATATGCGTAGCTGGCTATGACTGCTGATGAGTTATTTGACTTCTAAAAATAATAAGGACCTTCGGTTAAATGAAACTCAACTGGATCGAGCGACTATACGTTAACAGCCCGATTCGGCTGGCCGCACAATACTTGGAGGTGCAATGGTTTGCCTCCATGCTGCCGATAGATCCCGGGGCGAGTATCCTGGAAATCGGATGTGGCCGCGGGGCTGGTGCTAAGCTTATCCTCGAGAAATTTAAACCAGATCGCCTTAATCTTATGGACCTGGATTTTCAAATGACCCAAAAGGCGGCCACCTATTTGAAAGCCGGTAATCAACAAAAAATCCATTTTTGTACCGGCGATGCAACCTATCTACCCTTTGGCCACAAATTATTCGATGCGGTTTTCGGGTTCGGAGTTTTGCATCATGTTCTGGAATGGCGCAGCAGCTTGTTGGAGGTTGTTCGGGTGTTAAAAAACGGCGGTGTGTACTATATGGTCGAGTTTTATCCGGGATTGTATCAAAATTTTATCACCAAACGACTGTTCGTCCATCCCGAATGCAATCGCTTCACCAGCCCGGAGTTGCGTGATGCATTTGAGGATGTCAATCTGACCCTCACGCACGCCTTTGAAATGAAAAAAATGGGAATACTTGGAATTGGAATAAAGAATTAGGTTGGCCCGCCATCCAAGCGGCTCGTCCGCCGGATATCAGAGATATTTTTTCCAATTTTTCCCGGCAACCCGGTTAACCGGTAGCCCATGCGCCTACTCTTTTTCTACAGGAAACGTCATCGACGCCCCAAACCAGCCGACAACCGTCACCATTGGAACAAGCGCCAGCACCAACAGTACATAACCTATACTGCCTATATGCATAGAATTTAAAATATCCGGCACCAAGATGCGCCAGATAAAAATGACCACCTGCGTTGCAAGCATGATCAGCGTCAACGGTATTTTTACTTTGACAGCGCGTAGAGGTTTAGCCATATAGTTTAACCACCAAGTATAAATCCCCGTGGTGATGCCCACCATTGTAAATATTATCCCACCGGCCAGACAGTGTAGAGCCGTGAGCTCAAATGATTTGATACCCGTAATGAGGTAAAGGATATTAAATATGGGCGTCGAAAAAATAAACGCAATGGGGAAGTGAACCGTCATGGGATGAGGGTGCCGTCTGAGCATGGGGAATTTGGTAATCAGCCAATCTATCGGCTGCGGTATTTTTTGCTCCTCAACGGCTTCCTTTTTCAACACGCCAACTTGCGGGTAGCGCGCTAATACATCAAGATCATGAGGTGCAGCCTGGATGTCTGTGGTCAGATCTTTGCCCGCAAGATGGCGCTTCATATGAACGCCGTTACGCCAGAGTTTACTTTCACTGACATCATAAACTTTCCCGTCATGCGCAACATATATAGGACTTCCATTTTCGCCGTTGTAGGTTGCAAGCGTTGCAGCATCGAATTCTTTCATGGATTACTCCCCGTTAAATTTGCAAAGAATCCGGGTCCAAAGGACCAGGTGTTCGGTGTCACAATCAATCTCAAATCACTAGTTTAATTAACACCACCAAAAGCAGCACCAGTGGAAAATAACTGGCTCTGTTGAACAAGGCCATGGCATCGGTACGTTCTCGGGAATTATTCAGTTTCAACGCAGGCATCAAAAGCAGATAGCTCCCCACTGCCAGAGATAAAACTACATAGAAAATTTCATAACGTACTTGAGAGAGGTAGAAAATCACGACATTCATGCCTAGAGCCAAAATAATAGTCCCCTGAATAATACTATTGGCAGCTCGGGCCCCCCACTGGATCGGAATGGTTTTGGCCTTCAACTGACGATCCTCATCAAAATCCGCCCAGTCGTTGGGAACATTCTGGCCACCGATTTCCCAAAAAAAGAGAAGTAAAAACAATACGATCAAATATAGGGACGAGGGATTAGGATCGACCGCGTAGACGGCTGCGATAGCACCGGTGGTTTTTACGGCACCACTTACAAACGTCCGAAATGGACTAATTCTCCACAATAGGCAATAAATCGTTTCCAGCGCACAACCGCCAAGGAAAATAAGCACACAAACGGGGTTCAGAATATAAGCCCCTATCAGTGCCAGAAATGCCCAGGCCAATGCCCAGAAAAGGCCTTCTTTGAAACTCAACAATCCCTGGGCCATGGGATGACGAATTAAGATACCATCCAGGTCAGTGCCTGAATTTGCCAATCCGCCTCTATCCGCCTTTTCTTTATCTGCTTTATAGTCGATGACATCGTTTAACGCATATACGGCTGTATAACCGGCAAAAGTTGTTAACAGCCCTAAAATGATAACATTCAGAGGGGGAAAATACCCGAGCCACAGGAGGGCACCGAAAGCAGGTGTACACATATCCAATAAGCCGTGGGGAGTCCTGGATAAGGCAAAAAAAAGTTTTAAGCGGTAGATACCGGTGAGGTGACGCCGCAGTGAGGTTTCAGGCACTTGCATATATCCTAGTCATAATCCACAGATTGGATTGCGCGTCGGTGATGTTAAGTCTCCGATCGCGGGAAATTTAAGGTGGATGAATTACCATGAATGGGACGATTACGTCAAGGAGTTCTCCCATAAAACATGCATGATGTATCCATGATCTTTATTCAATGTTTATGTTAGGAATACTGGGAACAGGCCATTGCATCGGCATGTGTTGTCCTCTGGTTTTTGCCTTTCCTTCGCGCTCCGGCAAGGTATTACCCCATTTATTCCATCTGGGGAGAACGGTTGTCTATGTTGCAATTGGCGTGATTGGCGCCGGATTATCGGGAATGGCAGCCGCAACCAGTAATGATCCGATTGTTTGGATCGGACATGTTAAGGTGGGACTTAGATTTTTGGCGGACAGTCCCGGGCTTTTGGTTGCAGGAACGGGTGCGTCCAAGATTTTCCGTCGCTTTCAGAGGCCGTCTGATATTCTGACCGGTTTTCTGTTGATATATGTGGCTGCAAAACTGGCCTATAAAGCAGGAAGAGCTATATTAGGATAGAAGGGGTCTTATTCCGGTAGTTTACATTCTTTGTCCCATTCAGGACACGCGTCAGCCATTTTTTGAGTGAATTTGAGCATGCACTCGCCGCATTCCAGGTCGAAATTGGGTACATGCCCGTACTTCTCTTTCATTTCATCCTCGGTCAGAACCTGAGATCTGCTGCAGCCGCATTGGGGACAGGCCGTGTTGATCGTAAATCGTTTTTTTGCCATGCATAACCTCCGATTTCGTGAGCGCGTTGAATCGTTATTCGTATCAGTCAAACCTTGATCGGTTTCATACCCGAATTTGGGATAAAAGTAAACGGCTCCATGATCATTTAAATACGTTTGATGCGAAAATTATCCCCTGCTCGCCGGGTCTGTGAACCATAGTAAGCATCTTGAGACACATGAACGGCTCCCATCGAGTCTTTTCCTTATCCATATCGCATGGTATCCTCTTTAGACACTCCATTTTTTTAGCTATCTGACGGGCATCCTTTCAATGTTTGCTCTGAGTTGGGCGATTTCAATCCCAAGATTGACACACTGCATACCACCCAGGCATTTTTCCGCATCCCCATCTTCAAGGTAGGTTTTAAGTTCGTGGCCGTCTTTCTTAAGATCTACAACCCACAATTTCTGTACTTCGTCAAACTCGACCTGAACCGCGATACCGCATTCACCGATATCGGGATAAATCGACCGTATCTTTTCACAAAGCTCGTTTTTATCAATCATAATGCGTCTCCTTTCTTTATAGCACATTAAGCCTGCAGCTACACATTTCTCCGATTCAAGAGCCATAGCGGGCAACTTCATTGTGGAACGATATTGCAATTTTTAACCGAAAACTTACGTTTAATACATTAAGTTAAGACGAATGTTCACTTTGGCAAGATCAGCAGGGAAAGTGGACGAAAGGATAGGATACGTCATCGCAATGATGGGTTATGGTAAAATTTGATATTCCCAACGACTTTAGCGGGTCGGTCCAGCTTGGAAGGCAATTCCGTATCATGAGTGACTCCGACATTGCGAATCGAATTCGGTTGCTGAAACCTGGCACCCGAAACCTTAACACTACCGGTAAACGTTATCATCCATATCACCCCTCCGGGTGGACCAAACCCCGCTGTCGGCGATGCTTGAGGATACGGATAATTACTTGGGTTTCTCCATTCTTATGCAAAACATCAGAAGCGCCGGTATTACAAATATAGTGAAGAACGTTGAAATCGCCAATCCACCAAGCACGACGCTGCCGAGGCCGCGGTAAAACTCAGAACCGGGACCTGGGATCAGGACTAGGGGTAACATCCCAAATATACTGGTTGCAGCGCTCATATAGATTGGCCGTAAACGGGTACGCGTGGATTCAAGCACGGCCTCGCGGTAGGACATAGCGTTGTGACGAATATTGTTTAACGCTTGGTAAACAATGAGGATCGCATTGTTCACAACCACACCAACCAGAATAATAAATCCCAGCATTGTCAGAATATCAAAGGGTTGGTTGGTGATGAAGGTGTTAACGAGCTTCAGTCCAATCAGCCCCCCGACAGCGGCTAAGGGTAATGTGAACATAATGATTAATGGATAAATAAAATTGCCGAATAAAGCGGCCATCAACAGATAGGCTATCAGAGCAGCAAGGATAAAATCCCACTGAAGTGTCTGACGCGCCTCGCTGAGTTTATCTGCCACACCGCTTTGATCCACATCGGTACCCTTTAACAGGTCTTGTTTAGCAAGTGGCAGGAGAACTTGATTATCAACAATCTCCATCGCTTCCTGAAGCGGCAAGGCAAACGGAGGTGTTACTTCTAATGTAATTGTGCGTTGCCGTTCTATGTGCCGAATCTGCGTAATTCCAGAAGTGCGCTTCATAATTGACAAGGAAGATACCGGCACCACCTTGCCGCCGGGAATTGCAATAGGTGAATTATAAAGCGCCTCAGGGGTGGGTACGTCTTCTTCAGAGGCTTTAAGTATTAGATCTATCTTTTTCTGACCTTCCTGCTTAAACTCCCCGATCTCCCTACCGTCCATGAGGACATCCACGGCCAGACCGAAATCTCGAGCGGTCATTCCGGCAGCTTTGATGCGATCTCGGTCCGGAATGAGCCGAACCTCTGGAAAAAGCAGCTCTAAAGACGGTATCGGCCGTATTTGAGCATCCGGAATTTCTTTTTTTATGGCGCCAAAAATCATTCCGGCCACCTGAACAATGCGTCTGATATCATCGCCGCTGATATTCACTTCAATGCTTCTGCCGCGTCCGAGACTCGTCTGGAATACGCCCGCTTGGAGGCTGATTCCATACATACCCGGTATGGAATAAATTGTACGCATAAATAGCGGTATTAGCTCCCCTGCACGCTGCTCGTGTCGGCTAGTGGCACCAAATAGCATAATTTGTTCTGACCCGACATAAAACATATTTTTGATTCCGGGGTAACCGTCGTTGTCTTTTCCGATATAAGACTCATTAAAGCGATAAATATGCTCGCCGATTGATTTGCGTTCATCAAAAGATAAACCGGGTGGTGGAATAAGGATAGTAATCACTAAATTCCGGTTACCCTGGGGCAAGTATTCCATTTTAGGCAACAACAGCTTGGCCCCGAAAATCGAAAGAGAACTTAAAAAAATAATGACACCTAAACGCATGGCCCAGTGGCCTGTCACCACTTTCACAAGCCACATGACCGCCGATTCGATCCAACCGCCGATACGTCCCAAAACCGATCGAGAGCCAGTCGAGGATGTTTTTCGTACGGTTAAAGAAAAAAGCTGTTTCGATAACATCGGTATCACCGACACGGATACAAACAAACTTAAGGCAACCGCAAAAGTCACAGCAATAGCGATATCTCTGAATAGCTGGCCGGCTTCTTCTTCCATAAATACGACCGGAAGGAAAACGGCAATGGTGGTCAATGTGGATGCCAAAATTGCTCCCCAAACTTCTCGGGCTCCGTCATAGGCTGACTGAAAAGCAGGTTTTCCCATGCGGCGATGTCGATCGATATTTTCCAGAACAACAATAGCGCTATCAATCAGCATTCCAACTGCAAAGGCAATTCCGGCCAAACTAACCACGTTCAAATTACGTCCCAATAGGTTCATGAAAATGAAGGTTCCGATGATACTGATCGGAATAGCCGTCGCGACAATGATGGTCGAAATAAAACTGCGCAGGAAAATGAGTAAAACAATAACCGCCAGGATACCTCCAAGTATGATATTTTGCCGTACCAGATTGATCGCCCCCCGGATATAAGGACGTTGATCATAAACCCAATCCAGATAGATCTTTTCAGCGACCAATTTTTCGGTGTTAAGCCATTTGACAACGCTTTCAAGACGATCAGAAAGCTCCAAGATATTGGCATTCGGCTCCGGCCTGACACCAATAGCAATACCTTCTTTGCCCAGATGCAGCATGGCTGCCGTGAGCTTTTCATAACCGAATCTCACCTCGGCTATATCCGCCACACGAATTCGCTGCAGGCCCGAGGAACGAATAACGATATTTCCTATATCCTCCGCAGATTCAAATTGGGCAATAGCTCGGATACGGTAGTCTCTTCTGCCAACCCCCAAGGTACCGGCCGAAATATTGATATTTTCCGCCCTGAGGATATCGATCAGATCGACGATCGTAAGACCGTAGGCGGCAAGTCGTTCAGGTTTGACAGCAATATGCATCTCTTTTTGAATGCCGCCGCCGATAAACAGATCTGCGACTCCGTCGGTTCTCTCCAGGTACTGTCTGATGTTGTTTTCAAAATATGTACGATACGTGTATGGGGATTGTGGATTGCCTTGGATGGATTTTAAAACCATCCATATTACCGGCGACGCAGAGGCACCAGTTGCGGTAATCACCGGTTTGTCTACATTATCAGGGTAGTTCGGCACTTCATCCAGTTTATTGGATACCCTGAGCAATGCGTTGTCCACATCGGTGCCCACACTGAATTTCAGCGTGATGGTCCCCTGATTGTTAAAAGAGGAGCTTTCCAGCTCAACAAGGCCGGGAATTCCTTTTAACGTTTTTTCTTGTTCTTCGATAATTTCGCGTTCGATTTCATAAGGAGTCGCCCCCGGCCAAGTGGTGCTCACCGTAATCTCCGGCTCAATAACCGTGGGACTCAATTGATAAGGCAAACTAATCAGCCCAATCCATCCGAAAAGGATGACAAGAATTACGCCGACAATAATTGTTACCGGTTTTTCTATAGAGAATTTTACAGCGTCCATGGTATTTTTTTGGGTGGCTGGCCACGGGTTGTTGGTTGCTTGAAGACCCTTTCTCGATGTTGATCTGCTATTTCGCCTTCTCTCTCAACCCGCATTCTGCATTCCTAAATCTTCGATCAGTAGAGATCATCTTGCTTTTGAATTCTGGAAGACAACCTTCTGACCGTCCCGTAACCGTTCGTTCCCCTCCAAAGCTACAAGCATTCCTTCCTTAAGGTTCGGTGCCTCAACGCCGGCATTCAGACCATCATAACCGACAATTTGAACCGGCATCATTGTTGCTTTTGAATCCATCACCACAAACACCGCCGACTGTCCGAACGGTGAAATAACGGCATCGCGGGGCACTATTAGCGTCTTTTTACCAATACCGGTCGGCAGGGTAACTTTTGCCGACATCCCTTCAATTAAGGAGTAGTGATTGGGGGTTCTTATTTTCACCGGAAATGTGCGGGTTGCAACGTCCGCTTTTGGGACTATGGCAATTACCGTTGCGCTAAAGTCCTGCCCGTTGGAAGTTATACTCACCTGCATGCCGGGTTGGATGTATTGAATCAGCCGCTCAGGCACCTCAGCAACGATATCGACAACATCATCTTTCCCAATCACCGCCACGGTTTCTCCTTCCGCGAGCCATTCACCCCGGTCGACATGACGCTTAATAACCACTCCGTCAAAGGGAGCAACGATCGTCTTTTTTTGGAGTCCAATTTCCAGTTGTTCGACCTCGGCTTTCAAGGAAGCCGCACGTTTTTCAAGTCCGATAACCCGAAATCGATTTTCATCATAGGATTGCTCTGAGATCGACTTCTTCTTAAACAACTTTTCTCTTCTTTTTAAATCGATTCGTGCAATTTCCAACTCTGACAGCACTTGTTCATAGGATAAGCTCGTTACCTGAATTTGCTTATCCAACAATTCCGAACCAAGTTTGACCAGAATTTGGTTACTTTTAACTCGCTGCCCATCCTCAAAGCTCACCATTTGCACTAAACCGCTCATTTCTGCCGCCGTATCCGATATTTCCTGGTAAAAGACAGTCGCAATAAATTCGCTCTGCGGCGCAACCACCCCCTGGGTCACCCCGGCAACGGTTATACTAGCCGGAGGCGGGCCACTTGCTTTTTGCTGGGCCAGGATGTTCGACGGCAGGGGAAAAAGAAAAATAAGTAAAATCCATGGGAAAAATTGAAATAGAATGCATCTTTTTTTGAGCATGTCGCCTCTCTATATCTTGTGCACACCACAGCGTCTAGAATAGATACCAAATAACCGCTCATTATTCGGAAACGGTTTCAAAGGTCCAAAACCTGATTAAGGACCGAACTCCAAATGCTAGGTAACGTTTTCATTCCATTTCTATTTTACATCATAAAACAATTCAACCAATTGACAACTATCTTCATTTATAGAACAATTGGGTTTGGTTTGGAAACAATTAGGATTTGACACACACCCGTCTTTTCCATATTATCCTGAGTGCGCAGGCTGGCTGGTCGGTAAACTCTACCGAATAATTGGTACTAAATAATCTATACAGCGCGACATAGATCCTTGCGCAACCATACGCAGTGTTCTGCATGTTTAACCCGATACGGCTGTTTTAAGAACCACGATTCCAAGGGCGCATACGCAAATTATTAGGACGTTGTGCATAAGTATTCACAGCGAATAAAGGTCAAGCTACTATGAATCTTACAGCTACCTGGAATGCTGAATTTATTGACTCGATGTACAAGCAATGGAAAACAGATCCGGAAAAGCTATCCCGGGATTGGCGTTATTTCTTTGAAGGCTTTGAACTGGCAATTTCCGATAAAAAATGGGCAAACGACGAAAGTGGCGAGGATCATGCTCTGCAAAACTCCCGAGTGCAAGCCCTGATTTATCGCTATCGTGATCTTGGCCATTTGATGGCATGCCTGGATCCGCTGGCAGCTTGTCCCACCGACCATCCGCTTTTGAATCTGCAATCCTTCAACCTATCCCATGAGGATCTTGACCGAGAATTTTTTGCGCAACGGTTTTCCAAAGCCGAAAGAGCGCCACTGAGAGAGATTCTTCAGGCACTCAAAGAAACCTACAGCCATTCAGTCGGTGTAGAATTCATGCATCTGCAAGATCCCAATGAACGCAAATGGCTACTGGATCGCATGGAACCGATAAGAAATCAACCTCAATTTGACGATACCACAAAACGCCATATTTTGGAAAAGCTTGCACAGGCGGCGCTGTTTGAGCAGTTTCTCAACAAAAAATATATTGCAGTCACACGCTTTTCGTTGGAAGGTGGCGATGCAATTATACCGGCCCTGGATTTGTTGGTAGAGCATGTTGCCCGGCAAGGGTGTCGGGAAGTGATTCTGGGCATGGCCCACCGGGGACGCCTGAATGTCCAGGCTCACGTTTTACATAAGACCTATGAAGAGATTTTTAGCGAATTTGAAAACTGCTACAACCCCGCCGATCTCACGGGCGCCGGCGACGTAAAATATCACAACGGCTATCTCGCGGATAGAAACGTCGCCAATGACCAAACGCTGCGTATCTTTCTAATGAACAATCCCAGCCATTTAGAGTCGGTGAACCCGGTCGTCGAGGGGTTTGCCAGAGCCCGCCAGGAGATCCTATCTGATGCCGAACGAAACCAAATACTGCCGTTGTTGATACACGGTGATGCCGCTTTTGCAGGACAGGGCATTGTGATGGAAACCCTGAACATGTCGCAACTCGAGGGATACAGAACCGGCGGCACGATTCACCTCGTGATCAACAATCAAATCGGCTACACGACCCTACCCGAAGATGCACGTTCGACCCGGTATTCAACCGATGTCGCTAAAATGCTGATGGTCCCAATCTTTCATGTGCATGCTGAAGACCCGGAAGCTCTAATTTACGCATTTCAACTGGCTGCGGATTACCGCTGGGAATTTCACAAAGACGTTGTCATCGATATCGTCTGTTACCGCCGCTACGGGCACAATGAAGGCGACGAGCCCTATTTTACTCAACCGCTTATGTATGAACGCATCCGGGAACGCCCCTCACTGCATCACATGTATGCCGAAAGGCTCTTGGAAGATCAAATTGTTCAAAAAGATGATATCGAGCAACTGACAAAAACGATAAATTTAGATCTAGAAACGGCCTTCGATAGAGTTCACGGCAGTGAATGCCCATTCCCGATACCTGCTTTTTACGACAATTGGAATGAATTTCATGGAAATTATACCCAGAGCCAGCTAGATACCGGCGTGGATTCTAAAACCCTGCGTCTACTTGCCCGAAAATTGAATACCGTAACGGATAGTTTTTCTCTAAATTTAAAAATCGAGCGGCTATTGCAAAAACGGCTCAAAGCTGTGGAAGGTGGAGATGGAATTGATTGGGCCAGTGCGGAATCACTGGCATTTGCTTCCCTGCTGATCGAGGGAACCCCTATTCGCCTCAGCGGACAGGACAGTGGTCGGGGGACATTCAGTCAACGACATAGTGTTTTGGTGGACAGCCAATCCGGTGAGCGCTACGCGCCGCTGAAGGCGCTGGATGAACACCAAGCCCCTTTCAACGTCTATGACAGCATGTTATCTGAGGTTGGCGTTCTGGGTTTTGAATATGGTTATTCGGTTGCGCATCCCCTTGCCCTTGTCCTCTGGGAGGCTCAATTCGGTGACTTTGCCAACAATGCTCAGGCAATTATCGATCTGTTTATCGTCAGTGGCGAATCAAAATGGCAGCGCCTCAGTGGTCTGGTACTGTTGCTCCCTCACGGTTTTGAAGGCTTGGGCCCCGAGCATTCCAGTGCACGCTTGGAGCGCTTTCTACAGCTGTGTGCCGGAGATAACATTCAAGTCTGCAATCCGACGACGCCGGCGCAATATTTTCATCTTCTGCGACGTCAGGCAAAAAGCACATATCGCAAACCACTGGTTGTGATGACTCCCAAAAGTCTGTTACGCCATCCTGCTGCAGTATCGTCGCTTGATCAGCTAGCAAAGGGTGCGTTTCACATGGTTTTGGATGACCCATCCGCAGTCAAAGAGCCGCAGAAAGTTCTGCTTTGCAGTGGAAAAGTCTATTATGAATTGTTAGCTCGACGCAACGAATTAGATATCAAAAATATCGCGATTGTGCGACTGGAACAGCTATACCCGTTTCCGGAAGCATTTCTAAAAAGACTGTCTAAAAACTATTCAGATGCCGACTGGTACTGGATTCAAGAAGAGCCCGAGAATATGGGTGCTTGGCAATTTGTCCGGCCGCGGTTGGAGCGTATCGTTAATAAACCTCTTGGATATATCGGTCGGGAGGAATCCTCCAGCCCAGCCACTGGTTTTCCGGCAATATATAAGCAGGAACAGCAGGCCATTATTGAGAAGGCAATGATGTCTCCGGTAAAAAGAGGGGGACAGGCAGCCGTAAGTTAGCATGTATTAGCAATCCGGATCAAATAAAACAATTGATGCAACCGTTCAAGGAGTTCAAATGCTCTTAGAAATTAAAGTCCCCAGTGTAGGCGAATCCGTCACCGAAGCGCTTCTGGCCCAGTGGTTTAAAAATGACGGCGATAGGGTAAAAAAAGACGCGCCCTTGTTTGTGCTTGAAACCGATAAGGTCACCCTGGAGGTAGTCGCTGAGGCAACTGGTGTTCTATCAATTAAGATTTCGGAAGGTGAAACGGTTGCTATCGGAGCGGTGGTCGGCACTATTGATACCGAGGGCGCAGCAGAAGCCGCCGCGGTACCGACTACACCAGAGCTCCCGGAGGTTGAAGCACCGCTTCAAGCCTCGAACGGAACCGAAAAACAAAAGGATTTCGAACCGCCGCGGCAAGTTGCCCCGACAATACCGGCAGATGAAGCCTCCAAACCGGGTGCAGCAGAGCCAATCGCCGCGACGGTGCCGTCGAATCGCCTTGCGCCCGATGAATCGCAGTTGGCGCCGGCAGTGCGTCGCCTGATCGCTGAAAAAAATCTGGATCCCGCCCAAATTTCGGGCACCGGCCCCGGAGGTCGTCTAACAAAGGGCGACGTGCTTTTATATCTGGAGGCCGGTCAAGCACCGATATCAGCCGGCAATCGTGATCAGGCATTGGCTGTTACCGATGTGCAAGCGACGGCCGACATGCAGCCCACAACACCCGTTTTGGTCGAGGAACTGATCAGCAGAAGACCGATGAGCCGCATCCGGCAGCGCATCGCCGAACATTTGTTGCACGCCAAACAAAACACCGCCATGCTCACCACGTTCAATGAAATTGATATGGCACAGGCGATGGCCTTACGAACGAGATACAAAGAGCGCTTTAAACAAAAATACGGTGTAAACTTGGGCTTTATGTCTTTTTTTATCAAGGCCAGTCTTGAAGCATTGAAGGAGTTTCCTCAAATTAACGCCTTTATTGATGGAAACGATATCATTGAACACCACTATTTCCATATCGGAGTCGCCGTAGGATCCGAACGCGGTTTGGTGGTTCCTGTTATTCGCCACGCGAATCAATTAAATTTCGCTCAGCTGGAAGAAGCTATTGTGGAATTTGTTAATAAAATCAATGAAAATCGTCTGGAACTCTCGGATTTAGAGGGTGGTACATTTACCATTAGCAACGGCGGTGTTTACGGTTCCCTGTTGAGTACGCCGATTCTAAATTCCCCTCAAAGTGCGATATTGGGGATGCACAAAATCGAAAAACGCCCGGTTGTTATTGATGATGAGGTGGTGATCCGCCCCATGATGTATGTTGCCTTGAGCTACGACCACCGCATTGTGGATGGCAGAGAAGCGGTAACCTTCCTCAAACGCATTAAAGAGTGTGTGGAAGATCCGGAACGAATTATGATGGAGATATAAAATGGCCCAAAAGGTTAACTATGACGTGGTTATTATTGGAAGCGGCCCCGGGGGGTATGTAGCGGCTGTTCGGGCAGCACAGCTTGGTATGACCGTCGCCTGCGTTGAAAAAGAACCTCGTCTGGGTGGCGTTTGCCTGAATGTAGGCTGCATTCCAAGTAAAGCGCTCTTGGACTCCAGCGAGTACTTCCATCTGGCCAAAGATCAATTTGCCGAGCACGGCATCAAAACCGGGCGCTTAAGCCTGGACCTGCCGACCATGATGGCGCGCAAAGAAAAAGTCGTGCAGGAATTGACCGACAACGTTAGAAAACTGCTAGAGGGCAACAAAATCGACATCATTCACGGCACCGCCAGATTGGCAGGAGCGGATCGGGTTGCCGTGGATGAAAACCCAGGCAAATCCGGCAAAAACGGCCGGTTAAATTTAGAAGCAACGGCAATCATTTTAGCCACCGGCAGCGAACCGATAGCGTTGCCGGGATTGGAATTTAACGGTCATCAGATTGTCAACTCCAGTGATGCCTTGAAATTTAAAACCATCCCTAAACATCTATGCGTTGTCGGTGGCGGATACATCGGCTTGGAATTGGGATCGGTCTGGCTCCGTTTAGGCGCTAAAGTGACCGTCATCGAAATGCTGGCAAAAATCGCCACCAACCTGGACGGACAGGTCGGGCGCAAGCTGCAACGGGTACTAAAACGCCAGGGAATCAATTTTCACATGCAATCCAAAGTCACCAGCGCAAAAACCCTGGCTAAATCCGTTCGGGTGGAACTGCAAACAAAAAAAGGAGACCAATCATTGAGCTGCAGTCGTCTCCTGGTGAGTGTTGGACGAAAACCGCTAACTCGCAGCTTGGGCTTAGAAGAGGCCGGCGTAAAAACAGATCCCGATTCGGGTCACATAGTCGTCGATGCGTCTTACCGCACCAGCATTCCTTCAATATATGCCATTGGAGATCTGGTACCCGGTCCCATGTTGGCGCATAAAGCCTCGGCCGAAGGCATTGCCGCCGCTGAATGCATCGCCGGGAAGCCGTGTGATGTCAACTACAACGCCATTCCGGCCGTTATCTATACTTGGCCGGAGGTGGCCAGCGTAGGTTTGACCGAGGAACAGGTAAAAGCGCTTGATATTCCTTACTGCACGGGCACTTATCCATTTGCCGGAGCTGGAAGGGCGCGTTGCATGGGTGAAACAGAGGGATTTGTGAAGGTCATTGCACATGGCAAATCCGACCGGGTGCTGGGCATTCACATCATCGGACCCCGGGCGGCCGACATGATCGCAGAAGGTGTGCTGGCGGTAGAGTTCGGTGCGAGCTCCGAGGATATCGCTCGAACCATTCACGGCCATCCGACATTTGCTGAAGCCTTGCAGGAGGCAGCTATGGCGGTTCAAAAGTGTTCGATCTACGCATCCTGATGGATCGGCATTTTATTCCAAAAATCGAAATCTTCATCGGGAAAAATGCTGCACGAAAACCATCATAGTAGTTACCAAGCGTTCCTGGGTTTGGACAAAGATCCCTTCCGATCTGAGCCGGATCTTCTGTTGTACCACGCTTTCGAATCTTTCGAGCAGCGATTGAATGTGTTGAAACACCTGGCTCAAAGGGCGGATGTCATCGTACTGGTAGTCGGCGAATCGGGAAGTGGTAAGACGACGTTATTATATCGATTCTTGTCTTTAAACGAAGCATTTTGGAAAGGGGGCAAGGTTCAAACCGATTCATCAAAAACGACTAGTGAATCTGTGTCCCCTGGAGATCAAAGCGGACTCTCGGCAATTATTCTTCAGGATTCAGAGGACCCGATGATAATTATTGATGATGCCCACAGGCTCTCACCCAGGGATTTGCGTTTTCTGCTGCAGGATGCCCTTGTTCCGGGTGCTTCACGCAGAATTAAACGCCTGATGCTTTTTGGTGATCCATCGGTTCATGCTTCGGTTGCGAGTATCGCAACGGCTATTGAAGAAATTGCCGTTAATAGAATTCATTTGCCGGCCTTAACCAAAGATGAAACCGTCACTTATCTCAATCACCGACTTGCAAATGCCGGCTATAGCGGAAAAAGTCCATTCAGTGATGCGGATATCGAGGAAATCCATAGGGCATCAGGGGGCCTTCCCGGAGGCATTAATGCGAGAGCCAAAGAAATTCTCAATCAAGCATATCCCCATCAAATAGAAAAGGAGGTAAACGTGGAGAAAGTTAAGAGCAGTCCACGGCGGCTTGTTGGTTGGATTGTTGCCGGAATCTGTCTCATCGGTCTGGCATTTTTGTTGTTCACCCAATTGGGTTCGGGCCCGGAATCCGAATCGCGTGACCAAGAATCGGCAAAACGGGTTTTTAGCGCCAAAATTCCTCCTACCGATGAACCGAAAGGGTCAAACGTATTTGTTGCGAAAGTACCCAAACCGGCAGCTGAACCACCAACTCCGATCGAGAAGGTACCGCAACCCGCAGAGAAACCACAGCCACTAAAAGAAGTGGAGAGCCATCAACAGCCCATTGTTTCACAGAAAGAAGAACCGGCAGAGCCAGAAAAAGCGGCCACTACTATGCCAACAGAAATAAAACCTATAGAAAAAGCGCCTTTGGAAAAGATACCTGCAGTTGCCGAAAAAGAAGACGTCACACAACCGGAAATGAAATCGCCAGAGATAAAGCCGTTGGCAAAGGCACCGGCAACCGCAGAAAAAAAAGAAGAAGAAAAGAAAACGATCCATCGCGAAAGCTGGCTGCTCGCGCAAGATTCATCATTTTATACACTTCAGATTCTGGGAGTTCGCAATGAGCAATCACTGCTGGACTTCGTTAAAAAATATGATTTGCTGGAGGCCAACAATATAGCCTATTATCAGACAAAATTAAGAGGAAAAATTTGGTTCCCGTTACTTTACGGTGTTTATCCGACAAGAAAAGAAGCCCAATCGGCAGTAAAGGAATTACCGCAACAAATCCAACAATCGATACCTTGGACGCGCAAGATGTCGGTGGTACAGCGAGAAATCCGAAGATAATCGTTGCACGGGCACTTCAGTCTACATCAGACCCGACACCGTTACTCCAGTAGCTCCAACACTGGTTACCTGATTACCGCTGAACTTACATTTTTCATGATCACCCATCGCCTTATTGATCTGCATTGGATGGATGGGATCGTCATGCTTGAGAGAGGCCGCATTATTGCACAGGGAAGCCATGAGCGCCTGCTGAGAACCAACTTGCGGTATGCCGCCTTGCATGCCAGAATAGGTTGAATGAACCTCGTTCTCACTCGCTCTTCTCGAATAGATCCGTGCTAATGTAACGCTCCCCGGTACTAGCGATAATAGCCACTATGGTTTTTCCCGCCGACTCCGGACGCTTGGCGACACTTATGGCTGCCCAGATGGCTGCCCCGGAAGATATCCCGCAGAGAATTCCCTCTTGTTTTGCAGCAGTTCTTGCGGTTTCAAACGCATCATCATTGCTTACCGTTACCACGTCGTCAATGATGGATTGA
>JASFJP010000002.1:0-32316 GCA_050121225.1 Desulfobacterales bacterium | reverse complement strand
AAAGTGTCATGACATCAATGAATTCGCAAAATATTCAAAACCATCTAAGTGACGGGCAGTCGTTCAGGCAGAAACTTGAAGACCTTAAACGCGATCTTGGTTGTCTCTACAATATGCTTCCGTGTTCAAAGCAATGCTCTCATTTAAGCGATCATTTGCAGGAAGTATTCGAGTTGCGCGAAATACTTAATCAGCTTGAGCACGGGTTGCTGCAATCCCATCTAAAATGCTGCATATCTGCTAGCATAAAGATTCCCGGGAGCGTTGTTTTGGCAGTCTCAAAGCTGAGTGCCGGACGTCACGGAGCCATCATAGTAATCGAACAAAAGAACAATGTGGATGACTATCTTCAGGGTGGCGTCATCATTGATGCAGTGGTCAGTGCACCTATTTTGGAAAGCATCTTTTACCCGGGAAACCAACTTCACGATGGAGCCGTCTTAATCCGAAATAGGCGCGTCGTAAAAGCCGGCTGTTTACTGCCCTTTGCACCCATCCCTTCTGGATTCGAAACCCTCGGGCTTGGAACCCGACACCAGGCTGCGGTTGGCCTCAGCCAGCTAAGTGATGCCTTGGTTATCGTTGTGTCTGAAGAGAAGGGCTGGATATCGTTGGCTCTCAAAGGCCAGTTGTACCCGAACCTGGGAACTTCTGCGTTACTCCAACGGCTTGTGAATCCCGTCGAGGGGGATCAGGCATAAACGACGCAGGCACCCCCTTATTGGATGTGCGGTCGGTTTCATTGTTCTGGTGTTTTACCGAAAAGCAAGATTTCAAAGGGTTTGCCTTCAAAATTTCTAAATAATTCGAGACCATCTTCACGCCTCTAAAACGAGCTGCTCAGCATCGATTCTACGAGTTGACTATTCATTTCGAAATTTTGCGAAAATAATTTCGAAATTTTTCAAGCCTCGTTTTCTTCCAGAAAGGCCCAAACTGCGATTATAGTATTAACTGTCTGATTTCATATAAAAATGCTTGGTTTATTTTGCTGGCACATTTAGTGCAGAAGCAGTAGTTAAAAAGGGTCTCACCAGAGGTATCAGAGCAAGTTAGCCATACATCATGAGTTAGTAATCAAATTGGGGGTGATTGATGTGCGCAATGAGGGAGTATGTTTTTGCAAAAAAGAAATGATGTCAATCTGCACGGCGGCCAACGAAAGCAAACAACAAAACTGTAAATTTTACAAGAAGTCGTCTTTTTCAGATAAATGTATGTATTTTATGTTTAGTGAATACTGTGATTGCCTTGAAGCACAGGTAGCTACCCAACAAACACAACCACCAGTCGAAACAGATTATAGGTGGATATAAATTTACTTCAATTGAGGCTCAGGCAGTTGGGCGTTATTCGTTGCTCACTATTGATTAGTATTTTTAAAAAGAAGGAGGTTATGTGAAATGACAGTGAGAAGCCAAAATAGCCACACTGAAAAACGTAAGGCGCAAATGGAGATGCAAAACAAAGAAATAGCGGAAACATTGCGTCACATCAAGAACAAGTTTCTGGTCATGAGCGGCAAAGGTGGTGTAGGTAAAAGCAGCGTTGCCGCCTATCTTTCCGTGGCCCTGGCCAAGAAAGGCTTTAAGGTCGGCCTTATGGATGTTGATCTTCATGGCCCCAGTATTCCACGGATTCTTGGACTTAAAGGCAACCTGCGGCACGGCGGTCATGAAAAGAAAATGCTACCGGTCAGATATCTACCGAATATGGAAGTGATTTCAATTGAAACTCTCATGGGAGAAAACAAAGATGCGGCGACGATATGGAGAGGGCCGCTAAAGATAGGAGCAATCAGACAATTCATCTCCGATATTGAATGGATGGATTTGGATTATCTGATTATTGATTCACCGCCGGGCACAGGTGATGAGCCATTAACGGTTGCCCAGACTATAACGGATGCCAAAGCTTTAATTGTAACAACGCCGCAGGAGGTTTCATTGGCGGATGTGAGAAAATCGATTAACTTTTGCCGTCAGGTCAAAATGGAAATTATGGGCTTGGTAGAAAATATGAGCGGTCTGAAATGCCCATATTGCGGGGAAACAATTGATGTATTCAAAACGCGAGGCGGGGAGGCAACTGCACGACGAGAGAATTTAAGACTATTGGCCACATTACCCCTGGAGACTGAAGTGGTAAAAAAAGGTGACGTGGGCGACTTGAGTCTTTTGAACAACGAAGATCTTTTAATCACTAGAGAATTCAATAAAATGGTCGATGAAATTGTGAAATTAACAGATCCAAGAAAGTTTCCTTCGAATCAAAATAATAAAAACTATTTAAAAGCAGTTTGAGGGCAGAAAGGGCATCGAGTCATAAAAGGAGATATACGCTGGCTATCATCAAAACAAAACTAAAATATGTCCCGGGCACTTATGCCAAGAAAAGACCTGAATGAGTTTGATCTGGTCATAAACTGTGATTTCATCACTGATTCTTTTGGAGGGGCAGAAATCGTTGCTCAGGCATTCAAGGAAAAATTTGCAGCGGAATTGGCAGGAAAGCCTTTCGTCGATGGAAAAGCTGCCTGAGTTGGATAGCTATGTTTGGCAAATAAAGCTATTCAGGCAGTCAAAATGAATTTAAGGCCCTGGTGATTGAAAATTGCCTCGAGCAGATTGGATGCGAAGAATATATCGCCTTTTGCCGACAAGTCCTCGACGTTGAAGTTGACCGCAGATCCATTCAAAGAATGTGCAATGTTTTTGATCAGTTGATTCTAAAAATCGTAAGGTTGAATAAACCCGTTATTCATGCAGACTGCGGCGAAGTTATATCATTGTTTTTGAATATGAGTCTTGCCTGCGACTATCGGATCATTGCAACTCACACAATTTTCCAAAAGCCCTATTTTGAACTAGAAACAATACCCAAGGGAGGCGGCCCATTCTTTCTTTGCAAAATGTTGGGGTATAGTCAAGCTAAACAATTGCTTATGTCAGGTAAAAACATTAACGCCCTCGAGGCACTTGAGATTGGCATCGTCGATAAAGTGGTACCCTACAATAAACTTGAGGAAACGGCAATTCACATAAAAAGAAATTTACCTTCCGATATATTTTGCATAGTTAATCACTAAAATTTCTATACTGATTTTGAATTTTTCCAAAAACGGATTTGAATTTTTTCTAATTTTATTTGTGGTAGTAATTTGTTGTTGATAGAAACAATAGTAACTATTTGGAATTAAATAAAAAATAAGTTTTACACGTTATGGCACATTTTATGCTCTAAGCATTTATACAGAATAAAACGCCAGGCAGGGTATAAGGTGAGTTTAACTATGCAACATCGGTCCTTTGGACAATTAGGAACCAGTAAAAATGCGGCCATTATGGTTAAACCAACTGGAAGGTTGGGAAAATGCCGGTTGGTGGAACCATGGTACCTGAGCTACGCCATATTGGGATGTACCATGGGCGGTATGTTTCCGATCTTGATACCGCTTTTAGCGTTAAAGCGCTTTAGCAGCAGGTGGCATGTGGGGCTCGTAATGTCTGCTTTTAACTTGGGAGGCTTAATGGCGCCTATTTGGGGCAGTGTTGCTGATCGGTATGGAATTCATCGGGGGTTGTTGTCCAGCGGTTTGATAATTACTGCAATTGCTTTGGCTGCTTTATCTTATACGAGTACTTTTTCGTTCTGGCTGGGTTTGGCTTTGATGCAGGGTATTGGGGTGTTCGTGGCTATGACAGTCGGTAATTTATTCATTGTTGAAATCCATCCGAAATCAGAATGGAACGAACGAATCGGCTGGCTTCAAACATTTAACAGCGGAGGGCAGGTAAGCGGAATGCTGATTGCAGCCGCTTTGAGCCAAATTGATCTGAACAGCAGTCTACTGGTGGCTGCAAGTTTAGTTGCTCTCGCTGTCTTGCCAGGTTGCCTGACCCCCAGGATGCCCCCCCAGACGGCAGGTTACCGGTTGGCGGGTCTTTGCCATGATCGACAGTACCACAGAACTCCAGAATCATCACAATTCCAGTTTAACTATAGAAAGTTTGACGCCTTAAGGCATTTAAATTCGATCCGCAACACTCCATTTGAGCATTTTATGGGGGTCTGGTTTCTCTGCGTTGGAGGCGTCTCTGCCATTTATACGTTGTACCCGGTTATGATGCAGGAGGTGTATGGTATCGGGCAGGAACTTCTATCTCTTATTTTTGGTGCAGCCATGGGACTTTCTGTTTTTTTATATGCCCAGGCTGGTCACTTAACCCAACGATTCGGTCCGACGAAGGTTCTACAGAGCTTTTTGGGATTACGTCTGATGGCCTTTCTATGTTTTTTTCTTCTGGGGTTGTTCCATTTTGGCGGCTCGATTCATTTAGTATTGTTAAGTTTTTTTATTGTTGTGCTTTGCTGGCCCTTTCTAATTGTGAGCGGTACTGCCTTGACTGCTCTTCTATCTCCCTTTGGAGAAGGGGAAGGAATGGGGTTTTTTTGTGCTGATTTCGCAATAGCATGCGTCATCGGCCCATCCTTAGGAGGATGGCTAGCGGCCCGGTGGGGGTATAATGCCGTATCGGGCATGGCCGTTGTCACCGAAGCATCGGGATTAATGCTTATGCACAAGATAATTCAAAACCGATTGGTTTAACTCTGCTCAAGCAAAAAGAGGAAACCTTGGATTGCGTTGGCTGCGAAAGTTGCGTGGAAGTCTGTAATGAATAGGCCATAACCGTAATCTAGGATTAAAGGTGCAGAATGGATGTGTTCAGTAAAATCAGAGAGATGAAAATTTTGCTCATCGACGATGATGAGTGGATCCGTGATTCCTTGCGCATTTTTTTTGAGGCCGAAGGTTGCCACATGTTGGCGCTTGAGACTGCCGAAGAGGGCATTGCCGCAATTAAGAATCAGATGTTCGATCTTATCATCGTAGATTACAAATTACCGGGCTTGGATGGTCTTGAGTTTCTTAAACGAATTCACGACACCCACCCAGATGCTATAAAAATACTAATTACCGCATATCGAGATGAAAATGTTGTTTCAGAGGCGAAGAAGGTAAAAGTTCAGGGATTCATCGAGAAGCCCTTCACATCCGACATCATTATGGCATCTTTGGCATATACGATTAAGATGCGGGACATGAACTCACGGAGGGACATACGTAAATAATATCGAATTTCAAAGTTTTGAGAAAAAGGAGATTAAGTTGTCTTGTAGTTGCATTAAACTTGTGCGTTAAACTTAAATAAGGAGGTGTTCAAATGATAAATGCAGATATCCCTCATGCATCTGAAAAAGGGAGCCACATGGACACTGCCAGATGTCTAAATGATGTTGAACTTGCCGAGATTCTTCTCGAAAATGGTAAACAAAACGGAGGGAAACTCAGCTTCTCGGATATTGTGTTTAGCCAACGGAATTTCCTAAAAATGAAATACTATCCAGTGGCGATTAAATACTTCTTTTCAGAGAATGAACTTGACGAGTTTAAGAAAAATGCAGACTACAAAACAGCACTTCACCCTTATACATTCTGCCATTATGTAGCTGCATCCAGACAACGTGGCGATATATTGCTTGGGACACTGGATAAGCTTGGCTGCACAAACGCAAAATACGTTATGGGGTGGAAAGAGCTGGATGACGCTGAGATTAAAAGCCACTTGAAGTACGCAAAGGATTGGGATCAGGCAGTGAAATTTGTGAAAACCAAAAAGCAATTGCCCAAAGGATTAATCGCCTTTGCAACAGCTCCATTGCATAAGGCTCCCTATGAACCAGATGTTATCCACGGTGTCAGCGATGTGCTGCAAGCATATCACCTAGGAAATGATTGGTGCGCCGCCCATGATATGCATCCCTTAGCGATGACTATGACAATGAATTCTTCGATATGCCATGGATGCGTACAATGTTATTTACTCAGACAGCCAAACATCACGCCAATGTGCAGCAGCAGCAAAACCGCTGGTAAAACCGAACAGAGTGAAATAAACTGGGTCTGGCCCGGTGACCAACTCGAGCCCACGGTCAGGTGGATGCTGGAACGGATCGTTCGGGATGGGGGTGTATCGTTTCCTAGAACCGGCGAGACCTATCCTGGATTCGATGTCTGCAAACTTTGTAGCTTTCTGGTTTTCAAAAAGCCCAAAGAAAAGAAAAAGTAAGCATCTAACAATCCCCGAATTTGTTAGGTCCATGATGGGAAAAGATCAAAAAGTTGCACTTTTAGCGATTGGGGTAAATCTGGTTTTATTTGGGTTGAAATACCTGTTTGCCGAACTTTCAAGTAGTACGGCATTGAAGGCGGAGGCAATTCATTCATTGTCGGATGCGATTGCCTCTTCTACCGTTTTTGGCGGATTGATTATCGCCAGACGCAAAACAAGATCTTTCCCTTACGGCCTCTACAAGGTTGAAAACCTGGTATCGGTCGTCGTTTCGCTGGCCATCTTCTATGCCGGCTACGAAATCGTTTGTGAAGCCATTAAGGGCAGTGCTCTCGAACTGCAGAATTTAGGCAGCACCATTGCAAGCGTGTTTTGTGCAATTGTCATTACTTTTGGATTTTCACGATATGAGGCCAGGGTGGGTGCTGCGATCGAGTCGCCCAGTTTGATAGCAGATGCCAGGCATATGTGGGTGGATATGTTGGCAAATGCAGTGGTATTAGCAGGGCTTTTATCCAGTTTGGCCGGATTTAATTTAGACCGAATCGCGGCCTTCATTATTGTGATCTTTATCGCCTGGGCTGGTGGGGCAATTTTTTTTGACGGTATTCGGGTTTTGCTGGATGCGTCTTTAGATTACCAGACGCTGCGTTCGGCTGAAAAATTAATTTTAGACGAACCTCAGGTGACTGAAATTCAAAACCTAATAGGTAGAAATTCAGGACGCTACAAGTTTATTGAGGCAAGCATCGTTCTAAAGACGCATGATCTGAACAAGGCGAATTTTATTGCCCATCGCATCGAAACCAATATCAAGAAACAAATAAGAAATGTAGACCGTGCCCTGATACACTTTGAACCCACTCAGAAGGAAACACTTATTTACGCCCTGCCGCTAATAGACGCCAACCAAACCCAAATTTCCCCTCACTTTGGGGAGGCCCCGTATTTTGCGTTCATTAAGGTCAGAGTAAAAGATAAAAAAGCAATCGAGCAAAAGATCATCGAAAATCCCTTTACACAGGTCGATCACGGCAAGGGAATTTTGGTGGCGGAGTTTTTAAATAAGTATTCCATAGATGAAGTCATAACCAAAGAATCGTTTGAAGGTAAAGGACCTTTTTATGTTTTCTCCAATGCTGCTGTCGAAAATTTGCAGAGTGGGAGAGAAAATATTGAAGAAGCCCTGGAAGACATTGGCATCCACTTTGATCCCGCTGAAATAAAAACTTCACCATAACCAGCAATCCCACTCAAGTCGCTGCCTGTCTCAATTTGTCCTATCCTAACCGTTGCCCTCGAGTTTTGTATTTATTGAAACTAATCTCGAAAGTGTTTGGTGGCACTGTCTTTTGATGAACAGCAGGATTTGAATACCCTGGAAAAGATTTATGATAGACCAGATAGCCGGCCGAAGGTCGAACAGATTCTGAGTCAGCTTAAATCGGCTTCAAGAAAGACTTCGAAATACTGCTAAATCAAATTTTGAATTTTTCTAATTGTATAAATTCACTCTATTTATCCGTATAGCTTATATTATTATAACTATCTAAAATTATACATTTTGCGTAACTTTTAGGTTTGTTGGCACATATTATGCTTTGCCAAAATGCTGAAACAAGAAGTGTCAGATAAGGTCGTATCTAAGGAATTTTAGAAAATACATACAAATCTAAGTAATAAATTTTGGGAGGTCAAAATGAAATTTTGGTGGGATATGATGGATCAAAGGAAGCTTTGAGGCTTGCTAAAAAGCATGCAAAAAGGATGGACGCAAAATTGGAAATTGCTGAAGCGATTGCTCGATGGGATCCATTAGAATATCATAAAATCCAAAAAGTTGAACAAAGGTTGGACTTGGATGTAAAAGAAATTTTAAATGGAGATAGCGCTTTATACGAAACACATCTATTGGTTAACGATTCAAGTCCAGAAGCTCAGCTGGTGGAGTTCGCGGAGAGATATCACGTTGATGAAATTATTATCGGCGCTCCAAAAAGAACCCGAGTTGGGAACATAGAAAGGTATGATGGTAAACTTATGTTAATCAATCGATTGTTCCCCAAAAGCTATCCCAAACTAGATTGGATACAAGTGGAGATCAGCTCTTATTGCAACGCCAACTGCATCTACTGTCCGCATTTTGCTTACAGAAAGAATTGGCAGAATAGATACCTGCCGATCGATACATTTCGCAACCTAATTTCTGCTTTTCGAAAAACGAAACTTGTCTATCTGCAAGGCTGGGGAGAACCGTTTACGCATCCGCAATTTTTTGAAATGGTGCGCCTTGCCAAGGAGGCCGGCTGCAGGGTGGGGACAACGTCGAATGGCACGCTACTAAACCATGATATTATCGCAAGACTAATAAATGAGGGCCTCGATATAGTCGGTTTTTCCCTGGCGGGGGTGGATGAAAAAAATGATCGCATCCGTAAAGGTACCCGGATTAAAAAGGTTCTGGAGAGTATGGAAGAAATACACAGGGCAAAAAGTAAATATGGGTCCGATAAACCAAGAATCCACATTGCCTATATGCTGTTACGTTCCGGGCTTGATGAGTTAGAAAAGCTCCCAGAATTTTTGAGCCCTACGGGCGCTGATCAAACGGTAGTTAGCTCCCTGTCTTTTGTGGCCAGTCCGGCAATGGAGTCTGAATCAATTCTATCCATTGGAGAAAAGGGGTATTCAGAGTTAAAGCAACGACTAATTCATATCAGAGACGATTCGGCAAAGAAAGGTGCAGAGGTGCATTTCCATATTGTTTCTCCGGTGCAAAATCACTTTTCCTGCCGCGAAAATATACCTCGGGCGGTTGTTGTAGGCTCTGATGGGAGTACATCTCCCTGTGTCATGAAGCAAATACCCTTACAGGGAGAAAATTATTACTACGTTAGAGCTCGAAAACACATGCATGAAAACCTGTCATTTGGAAATATTAATAAAGATACTCTGAACAGCATCTGGCACCGCCAGGAATATCAGCAATTTGTACGTGACTTTCAGAAGGGTAAAGCACCAAGCATTTGTAGGAATTGCCTAAAAAGAAATATTGATAATCTTGATCAAGGTGTTTAGGATTTTATTCCAAAACCCTTTACATTTGAAAATATTGCAGCTTCTCTGACCCGAGTAATCCAAAACAGTGAATAAAAATCGTTTCTGTCAATCCCTTTCAATCTATAACTAACCTTAAGAGTCGATTTCTTCTGTCTTACCTGTTCGTGTCATTTTCGCAAAATTACGAATTATAAAGTAGAAAATTTTCTAAAATGTTGATGCTACTAAAGTAGGAATCACATCAATATCTACTAACATTCTGAATTTATATACAAAATGAAAAACACAACGCATTGGCATACCTTATGCTATTGACTAATAAAAAAGAAAACCATACTTGCGCCTACTCATAATAAAAGGGGGATCAAGCAATGTTAGTCAAAAATTGGATGAGTAAAAATGTTATTACCGTCGATAGAAACGATTCGATGCAGGACGCCATCAAACTTTTGAAAGAATATAAGATTCGAATGCTCCCGGTGATGAAAAAAGGCAAACTGGTGGGCATCGTAACAGATCGGGATCTTAAGAAGGCATCGGCATCCGATGCCACCACGTTGGAGGTTCATGAACTTTTGTATCTTCTGACAAAAATTAAAGTCAAAGACATCATGACCAAAGATCCAATTACCGTGCCACCGGATTATACTGCGGAGGAAACGGCCCAAGTGCTTCTGAAAAATAAAATATCCGGCGCTCCGGTGGTCGATAAAAACGGAAACGTTGTTGGTACCATTACCCAGACGGATTTATTTCGAGTCTTGATTTCGCTTACCGGCATAGAAAGTGGTGGTATCCAGTTTGGTTTTCAAATTGAAGACCGGCCGGGCTCCATTAAAAAAGTCGCCGATATTATCCGTACCTATGGGGGGCGTATGGTCAGTATCTTGTCTTCCTATGACGAAGTCCCTGAAGGCTATCGCAAGGTTTATATACGCATGCGTAAAATTCAACGTTCCGAACTTCAAAGGTTGGTTCAAGAACTCGAATCAATTGCTGGATTGCTCTATATTGTTGATCACACAGAAAATAACAGAGAAATATTTGCAGAGAAGATTAATTAGATACCATCCGCAAAGGGAGCTTGACAATGAAAAAAAAGAAAGTATTGATGCCTGTGGACGGCTCGGATCGGGCTTTGAACACCGTTAGATATGTTGCAAGAGAAGAACCATTTCAAAAAATGGATATCGTCTTATTCCATGTATTTAGCTCCGTGCCTGAAGGATATTGGGACCTGGAAAAAGATCCCAGAAGCACCTCGACTGTCAGGCAGGTCAAGTCATGGGAAGTTCAACAACGGAGGAAAATCGAACAATTTATGGAACAAGCAAGCCAGTTCCTGCTGAAGGCAGGTTTCTCGTCCGAATCTATAACTATTAAAATTCAAAATAGGAAAAAGGGTATTGCCAGGGATATTATTCGCGAGGCCCGGAACGGTTACCTTGCAGTTGTGACTAGACGACGAGGACTGACAGGCTTGAGAAGAATTGTTCTTGGAAGTGTGGCTACCAAATTGGTCGAGAAACTTACCTTTATACCCCTAATATTGGTTGGGAAACGGATCCCGAATAAAAAAATTCTGATGGCCTTTGACGGATCAGAGAATGCCGCGAGAGCCGTAAATTTTGTCGGTTCTCTATTGGGGGAATTTGATTATGAGGTGAGGTTGTTTCACGTAGTCCGGAGCAATGGGCAAGGGCAACCTGAATATCAACACATTTTTTCCTCAAAAGAGTACACCAGAGCAGTCAGTGAAGAGATAGCATCAACCCTAAAGGCTGCTCAAACTAACTTGATTGATATGGGTTTTAACACCGATAAGGTTTCAACCCAAATTGCCGAAAAAGCAATATCTCGTGCCGGAGTAATCGCCGATAGGGCGAAACAAGATGATTTTGGAACCATCGTCATGGGAAGAAGAGGACACTCTCGCGTCCGTGATTTTTTCATCGGTCGTGTAACCAACAAAGTCATCCACATCGCCCGAGATAGGACGGTTTGGGTGATAAGGTAGATAGGCGCGGGTTGCGTTTATTAGATTTCGGGTGTCAGGTGTCAGTGAGGTGTCGGGCGTCAGGTTTGGGGTGCGGGAATGCCCTATACGTGCAAGCTCGAAGCTCAAAGCTGAAAGTCTGTGGATAAGATCGATTTTATAGGTACGAGGAACGGTTTTAACGGATTGACTATTTTCTAACGGCTGCCGGTTGCGGGGAATGAGGTGTTTTTAGAAAAGACTCGATAGGAGGGGATATCATCATGTTGGTAAAGGACTGGATGAGCAAACCAGCCATCACTATTGATGCTGACGCCTTGCTGGCGGATGCGATAAAACTATTGCGAAAGCATGAAATCCACATGTTACCCGTTATGCAACATAAGCGGCTCGTTGGCATGGTCACGGATCAGGACCTTAAGAGAGCATCTGCTCCTGATTATTCATCTTCAACCTCTTTTGTTGGGCTGGATCACAGATTACAAAAAACAATAAGCGAAATTATGACGATAAGTCCGGTTACGATTTCCTACAATCAAACGATTGAAGACACAGCAGAATTGCTATTGGTTCATAATAAACTAGGTCTGCCGGTTATAAATCAGGCAGGAGACGTGGTTGGAATGATTACCAAGAGTGACATGTTTCGTTTTATATTGACCACCATCGGTATGGGTAAGGATGGCATTCAGTTTGCCATTGAGCTGGTTGACCGGCCCGGATGTGTCAAAGAAATCACCGACATAATGAGGGATTACGGGGGGCGGGTAGGCACTTTTTTTTCAACTTGTGAAAGGGCGCGGAAGGGATATCGGCGAGCATACATCCGCGTCTTCGACATCGACCGACCGGGTCTATCGCGACTCAAAGAAGTACTCAGAGAAAAAGTTAAGATGCTTTATGTCATAAATCAGCGAGAAAAGATGAGTGAAATATTTTAGAACAAGAGGGCAAATGATTGAATATCTTCGATTGAAAATTGAACATTTAAGGTCTGCCTACGGCGGATCAAATTTAAATTGCCTTCTCACAAAAATGATGGAACGGAGGGACTACCCTAAATCTATATTTTTCAATAGTCAATTTCCCGATCAAGCAGAATCGCCGCTGTGCTGTGAGCGGATTGTCCAGGTTGTGAGATTCACACAAAAAAGGGGGTTATACGATGATAGAATTTAAAAGGCATGGATAAAATAATCTTTGGCTCCGTTGCGGAGCGGGTGCTTAAGACCTCGCCGGTTCCGGTTATGGTGGTCAATCCATATAAAACTGGTTAAGAATAATTCGCCACAGACACACACAGACTCACACGGACAATTAGTTTGGGGAAAAAGAACGTCTGTGTATTTCTGTGCGGGTCCGTGGCTAACCTAAAACAAAGGAATTCCGGGTCATGAGTGTCGAAAATTTAGACAAAATATTTCAACCAAAATCTATTGCAGTGATCGGCGCCAGCGAAAGAAAAGGAAGTGTCGGAGCGGCCTTAATGCGTAACCTTCTTGAACGCGGCTTTTTAGGTGAAATTCACCCTATCAATCCCAATCATAAAAAAATAGGAAAACTTCCGTCTTGTCCCTCGATCAGGGATCTTGAGGCTCCAGTGGATCTGGCAATCATTTCAACACCAATAGCGTCAGTTCCACAAATCGTAGCGGATTGCGTCAATGTCGGCGTTGGCGGTGCCGTCATCATTTCTGCCGGCGGAAAAGAAATCGGGGAGCAAGGTAAAGAGCTGGAGGCGGCTATTCAGAAAGAAGCAAGGCATTCAGGCTTGCGAATTATTGGCCCGAATTGTGTGGGAATTGTGTCCGGTCGTTCGAAGGTTAATGCCAGTTTTGCGCATCAGATGCCGCTTGCGGGGAAAATGGCCTTTATCTCTCAAAGTGGTGCCATTTGTACGGCCATTCTGGACCTTTCTATCCAAGAGAATATCGGTTTCAGTTATTTTGTGAGTTTAGGAGATATGCTTGATGTCGATTTTGGCGATATGATTGACTACTTGGGTGGCGAACCGGATGTCAGCAGCATCGTCATGTATGTGGAAAGCCTGACCAATTTCAGAAAATTTATGAGTGCTTCCCGGGCCGTATCTCGAGTCAAACCGATTATTGTTCTTAAGGCCGGACGAACCCAGGCGGGAGCCCTGGCCGCTGCGTCGCATACGGGTGCGATGGCGGGAGAAGATGCGGTTTATGATGCGGCATTTCAGCGAGCCGGCATTCTCAGGGTAAAGACGTTTGAGGAACTTTTCGACTGTGCGGAACTTCTGGCGAAGCAACCCAAACCTGCAGGACCGGGGTTGGCGATCATCACCAACGCCGGCGGTCCTGGAGTAATGGCGGCTGATGCACTGGCCGATTATGGCTATGAACCGGCCTCCTTAAGCGCTGAAACCCTCCACAAACTAGATGAGATTCTTCCGCCATACTGGAGTAAACGCAATCCAATCGACATGCTAGGAGAGGCGAAACCGGAACTTTATCATCAGGTTGTTGAAATCTGTTTGAATGCTAAGGAGGTAAATGGGCTTTTAATCATATCCGCGCCCCAGGCCCTAACCGATACGGCTGAAGTGGCAGCAGGCCTTTTGGATCTTATCCGACAGAGACCAATTCCGATTATTACCTCCTGGGTAGGCGGGGTCGATATGCAGAAGGGACGAAACATTTTTAACCAAGCTGGAATCCCAACATTTGATACCCCGGAGCGAGCTGTCCGAGCATTCATGGATATATATCGCTTTTCCAAGAATATTGAAATGCTTCAGCAGATACCATCGAGGTTGCCCAAGCGACTCGAATTTGATCTTGAAACAGCAAAGAACCTAATTCGAGAGGGACTTGGAACAAAAAATCACCTTCTTACTGAAATGGAAGCCAAAGCCCTGTTATCGTCTTATGGAATTTCAGTGAATATTATGGAAAAGGTGGTAACAAAGGAAGAGGTTGTTCAAAAGGCTCAAAATATAGGTTTCCCTGTTGTGATGAAGATCAATTCCAGGGACATTACTCATAAATCTGATGCCAATGCTGTGTTTCTCGATTTAAAAAATGAAAAAGAAGCTTCAAAAGCATTTGATAAGATCATATGGAATGCACATGCCCATAATCCGAAAGCCAAGATCGAAGGTGTAACGATCCAGCCCATGCTCACGCGCCCGGATTACGAACTCATTTTAGGTGTTAAAAAGGATCGTGATTTCGGGCCCGTGATCCTATTCGGTATGGGGGGAATCTACACGGAAGTGTTTGAAGATCGCGCGATTGCCTTTCCTCCGCTTAACCGTCTGCTTGCCAAAAGGCTCATGGAACAAACTCGGGTGTATCGGCTGCTTCAAGGTTATCGGAATACACCGCCTGCGAAGCTGGAAGTGCTTGAAGAAATGCTGATTCGGTTGGCCCAGCTGGTTACCGATTTTTCGGAAATCCAGGAACTTGACATCAACCCCCTGCATGTTACTTTTCACGGGGTCTGTGCGGTCGATGCCAGAGTTCAATTAAAGCCTTCGGCAACAGCCGCCCCCCACCATTTGGTTATCAGTCCTTATCCAAGTCAATATGAAGAACACACACGCACGAGTGAAAGTGTCGACATATTCATGCGTCCCATTCGTCCTGAAGACGCTTCTCTTTTAACTGAATTGTTTGAATCACTTTCTCAGCGAAGTGTATATCTGCGATTTTTCACTCCCATGAAACAGCTTCCTCACAGCATGCTTGCCCGGTTTACTCAAATTGATTACGATCGTGAGATTGCGCTCGTGGCTATGTCGGAATCGCAATCAACGGAACGAATGCTAGGCGTGGCTCGGGTGATTTGCGAGAGAAATATGAAACACGCAGAATTTGCGGTTGTCGTCGGTGATCCCTGGCAGGGAAAAGGTATTGGCGCCGCACTTTTGCAACGTTGCATATCGATTGCAAAAGAGCGTGGTATTGAAAAAGTAATGGGAACTGTTCTGGCTGAAAATACGCAAATGTTGGCTCTCGGGAAAAAATTGGGATTTAACATCAAAAAGGTGTCAGGTGCCGGTGAGTTTGATTTGAGCATCGACTTCCGCAAGAATTAATCCAATGCCATGATTTTCATAACCCTCTTCTTGAAACGAGTAATAGAAGTTTTTAAGAAAGAAGGCAAAAGTGAACGTCAATGTAGTCGTAATAGGTGGCGGACCGGCTGGTATCATCACCTCCCTCACCGCCAAAAGTGTATATCCTGAAAAATCAATATACCTGATTAAGGACATCGGTGATGGTGTCATTCCTTGCGCCATTCCATATATGGTACATACTCTCAAGGACCCAAATCAAAATGCAATGGGCAATACGCCTTTGGACGAGGCAGGGGTGGATGTCATTGTGGGCAAAGTTATTTCCTTCAATCCCCAAGCCCATTCAGTGACATTATCATCCGGTCAGGTTTTATACTACGAGCGGCTTGTTTTGGCCACCGGGACGGAACCGGTTCTGCCGTCAATTTCCGGTATTGAAAAGGAAGGCGTCGTCACAGTTCGTAAGAGCATGTCGGCCATGAAAACTCTGCGTGAAAAAATGCACAAAGCGAAAAGAATAGCAATTATTGGAGGCGGGTTTATAGGAGCAGAATTTTCAGATGAACTATGCCAGAGTGCAGATGCAGAGATTCATATTATCGAAACCATGCCCAGGGTGCTATTTACAGCCTTCGATGATGAATTCTGCAATCAGGTTTCCGAGGTCCTAATCAAGGCCGGCGTCAAGGTTCATACCTGCAACCGAGTCGTCTCCATTTATGGAAACAAACACGTTGAATCGGTTACCTTGAAAAGCGGGGAAAAGATTCCTGTCGACATGGTGTTGGTGAGCATTGGTGCAAAACCGGCCAGCGAATTAGCTCAGAAGGCCGGCCTGCGAATAGTTGAGAATGGCTCGATCTGGGTTGATGAGTATATGCGAACTAACGCTGAGGATGTATTTGCGGTTGGTGACTGCGCTGTTAAGCGGGATTTTTTTACACGTAAAGCCGCCCCGGTGTGGTTGGCATCAACCGCAACGGCCGAAGCACGCAATGCGGGAACGAATATTTACGGTATTCGCGTGCTGCATCAAATTCAAGGAACCATCTCTGCTTTTTCCACCAAAATAGGTGGTGTTTCTTTCGCCAGCGCCGGGATGACTTGCCGTGCATGTCAAAAAGAAGGATTTCGATATGTAACGGCCACCGCCGTTGCCCCCGATCGTCATCCGGGCATGCTTCCTGGAGCCAGTGAGCTTAAAGTCAAGTTGATCTTTGCAGACAGGTCGGGTATTATTCTCGGAGGGCAGGTATCCGGTGGGCCATCCGTAGGGGAACTCATCAATATGATCGCCCTTGCGATTCAAAAGAAAGTAACTGTACGCGAGCTGGATATGTTGCAAATTGCCACCCATCCATTATTGACATCGGCACCGACAGTGCATCCGCTGATTATGTCGGCTCATCAGGCTTTGGCGAAATTGCGTGCCGTTGGCAGCGAACTGCCGTCTGTTAAAAAGGCAGCGTAGGTCTAATCGAGGAAGTAGCTGATGCTGTTTAGGCGAAAGATGCTGCCGCGGGGAACAAAGACAAATTTTAAAAAGCGCGAAAAAGAATGGCTATGTTTAATGAGTTTAAGCTCCATTTTCAAGCACGACTCGTAACCGCAACAATCTAGTACAACATTTTATCGAGGGTTATGTCGTATGCAACGAAAAGGCTTGATTTGCGTTTTTTATGGCAATGGAAAAGGCAAAACTACTGCAGCACTGGGAACTGCTTTAAGAGCGGCTGGACAAGGACTTAAAGTGCTGATTTTGCAGTTTATGAAAAAGAAACAAAATATCGGTGAAATTAATGCGCTTGCCACTGCTGGTCTACCCATTGAATTGAGACAGTATGGCAGCCGTTTATTTTTCAAAAGCAGAGCCTGCGAACCCATTGATATTTTAAGGGCTCAGCAAGGCCTGGAAGCCCTGAAAACGGCCATGGAACGTTGCGTCTACGATATGATCGTTCTCGATGAAATCAATATAGCCATAGATTTCGGCCTTCTCGATTGTGAAGAAGTTTGCGCGATCATCGCCTCTAAACCTTCTGATCTTCATCTTATTCTCACTGGACGCAATGCACCTGCGGAGCTAATCGAGTTGGCGGATCTTGTCACTGAAATGAGAGAAGTCAAGCATCCTTATAATCACGGTGTCCAGGCCCAAAAAGGGATTGAATATTAAGACTAGGCTTCTATTGGATAGGTCTTGCCATATCGTCACGATCATTCTATCCGTTTTTGATCAATTAAGAATTTTTCCAAAAAGCTAGTGATATTGGTGAGTATGACCTGAGCGTCGACTTTTAAATCATCTAACGAGGAGGTTGAAAATGCCTAAAGGAAAAGGTGGTAGTTCCCAAGGAGGAGGCACAGGCCGCGGCAGAGGATCTGGTGGTCCATCGAAAGGGCAAAGGCGAGGACAGGGAGGTGGCCGCTCTGGTGCCGGTGGCACCTGCGTCTGTCCCCAATGCGGTGAGCAACTGCCTCATGAGATGGGTAGCCCGTGCTTCGAAATGGTGTGTCCTAAATGCGGCACGGCTATGGCAAGGAATAGGTAGTTGAGGTGTCGGGGAGTTTCTTCGATATAACCGCTACCTGAATAATCGCCCGCCAAACCCGGGCAAACTCATGCATAAATGCTCATAGCAAAAGAACAGTTAAGGTCGGCAATTTGACCTTATCCTAATTTATGCTTGTTTCTCAGAATTCGGGAAACTTCGCAGACGACCTGAAATGCTTTTTCGACTGTTTTTTCGCCGTCCGGATTCACCAGGCAGCAGTTGGCGGGTGAAATCAAACTCCTTGAAAATAAAAAATCTAAATCTATAATTAAATATCTTTGAGAAGTCTGTTACCCGGTGACTTCTCCATGGCTTCACTAAACTGCTGCATTGATTTTGAAAGAACCGCCATTTCTTCGGTTTCAGCCACGGGGATACTGTCGTCGCCGTTGCGTTCGAGTGCATCAATGACGTATCGAATGGTCAGTATGTTCGTGTCACGGGCGGGTTGAAACCCAGATTTTTTATCCTCGTCTGTTTTGGTCTCTGAAACTAAACCGCTTTGCGTGAGATCATAGAGTATCGTGTGTACCAGTCGAATCGGCATTTTCAGCTGTTGTGAAATCTGAGAGTCAGTTAATGGTTTAGAGCCTTTTGAAAATCCTTGAATTAGTAAATGGGCGATTTGAAGGGTAAGCAATTTTTTAAACGCAGGGCTTATTTTTTGGCTTTCCGGTTCATATTCATAGGTGTAAACGTTTTGGTTTGCAAAGGAAAGTTCCGCTCCAAATAGCACAATCCACCAGCTCACTTGCACCCACATCAGAAAAAGTGGAAGAGCGGCAAAACTGCCGTAAATGGCATTATATCTAGCAGCCCCTACTTGAAAGCCGATATAAAGCAATTGAGCAATCTGATAAATTGTGCCGGCGACCACACCTCCGAGGAATGCAGCTTTAAGACTAACCTTCGTATTCGGCATGATGATGTAGAGCAATGTGAACAGCAACCAGATCAGAGCATAGGGAATCAGTTTCAAACCGAAAGAGATCAGCGGACTAATCAGCCCCAACAATGCTACTTTCTGAGTAATGAGCTTTATCTGCGTGGTAATAAATACCGTCACACTGCTCGACATCAACACAAGAATGGGACAAATCATCATTATAGACAGATAATCGCTAAATTTTCTGCCCCAACTGCGACTCTCTTTGACCTCCCAAATGTCATTCAAAGCCGCCTCGATGTGGCTCAGTACTTTGATGACCGACCAAAAAAGAACCGCAACGCCGATTCCGGCGATGACTCCACCTTTCGTATTTTCGAGCAGCGCCTCAGCGATGCCAATCACCTGGGTCAGCACTTCTTCCTGCCCGGGGAACTTTTCAAATAACTCGTTTCGAAGCTTTTTTTCAAAGCCAAAGCCCTTGGCAACGCCGAAAAACATGGCTGCCACCGAAGGCAGGGAGAGCAATGTATAAAAGGTTAGCGCAGATGCTCGTAAAAGGCACTTTTTTTCGTCATACCCGCGAATCGTGAGAATAATCACTCGTAGCTGCTTAACGAGAAAAGATTTCCAAAAAGAAAGCTCCTCTAGACTCATTCTCCAAATATCTAATGTGAAAAAATTGATAACCTTAATTATCTTCTCTTGAAAATCTTTCATATTAAGACACGATTCTACAATTAGTTTTCTTTGAAGTCATAGAGCGGCATCGTTTCATTTTTGGTTGCTACGTCAGTTTCATTGCCCTCGCGGTATCTATCAGCGCTTGAGGAAAATAATTTCCCATCGGGAAGTAAACGGAAATCAGCAGTAATTGATTCGGCTTCCTCGCGGAGAAGTGTTTCAACGATTGGCGAGAGGAATTGATTTTCCACAATAATTCGTTGATAGTCTGAAAGGTATATCGCTCCTTCCGGATCCGTCGGGCTGGTCACTTCCAAACGGCTTTCATCCAGGGCAATAATTTCGGACTTCTCATTGGTCGATTGGATGATACAATCGGCTTCTTGGGTTACAATAAAAAACGTATTGGTTTGAACTTTAAATTCGGAGGAAAATTCGGGCTGGGCTTTTAATTGGAAGCGAGCACCACCGTGTCTCAATGACAAAAACGATATGCTGGCTTTCCTGGCAGAACTATATGCGCTTTGTAGAATCGTGAGCGTCGTATCCGGCACCAACATAAATTTAGCGCCATCAATCAGCCGACACTGAATCCGGGCGTTCTCTCGGGTAATGATTGTATCCCCTAAATACAGCGGCAAACCGACTTTTGCCCTGAATCTGACGTCAGGAACTTGATGAAATATAACCGCACTTCCCCGCAGAGACTGAATCTTTCCCGCCGGTAAGCCTGAACCGGGCTGGTACATTTCTTCGATGATCATGTCTGAAGGCAGCTCTCTCACAATCGTATCTGACGGCAGCGATTGCTCCAAAATATCCTCTTCTGAGAAAGCTGCAGATTGATTCAATATTAGTACAAGCAATGACACTAATGTATAGACTATTATTTTTTTCATAACCAACATAAGGAGTCACCTACGTTAATCGTATGTCACGGGCTTCGATATCCTTGGACGGGTGCCTAGAAATTGAAACCCCTTTTTAGGCAGACCTGAACCTGGTCTTGAAGATAATAATCCATTAACACGGCTAAGGTTATAATTTATCAGTATATTATGTTATTGTAAAGCAGGGTTTGTTGCCAAGGCAGGTATTTTCTTATAAGCGTATTTTTGTGTCAGACTGCTCATCACTCCTTTAAAAATTCACGAATCGCCCGATCCCTGGCCTCATGGGGCTGCATAACAATCCCATAGTGATTGGTGCCCTCCACATTGAATCGCCTGACGTCGGGTATTTCTTGCATCATTTTATCGATAACATCCTGCGGCAAAAGGAGGTCGTCCAGACTAAAAAGACCGTTGGGTGCACGCAGAATTAGCACTTTACATTTTATTTCGGGATAAAAGGGCGCACAATCAAGCTTCCTTATGTTGGCAGCCTCTTCCTGAATATGTGCTGGATCAATGTTGGTCCTTACACCATCTTCTACTTCTTCGATTTCATATCGATAGTAGGTTTCGATGGCCGCTGACCAGGGATGAATGTAAGGCGCCTCTTTCATTTTATCTAAATACTCTCCGGCAGAGGGAAAAACGCGACCCAATCGATCCAAAGCAGGCTTAATTCCGGTAAAAACTTTATCCATCTGTGCCTTGGAAAGATCACCGCCTCCATCTACGAGGATAAGCCGGTCCACCCGGTCGCGATTTTCCGCTGCAAACGCCAAACCGATAAATGCGCCCAGAGAATGCCCCATGATCACCGCACGATCAATGCCCAGGTCATCGAGCAGGCAGTTGATATCGCGTAGATGGTATTCTAATGCATAACCTTCGGGTGGTTTGTCCGAGCGCCCCCTACCTCGCAAATCCATCGCCAGAACACGGTATTCAGGCGCCAAGGCCGCTGCCAAAACATCCCAGCATCGACAGTTGGCGGTTATCCCGTGGACACACAGAATCGGTTTACCGGCGCCCTCCCAAGTTGCCAAGTTGATCTCTATCCCGTCTCCCTTCACCCGTTTCATTATCGGCATAGTCATTGTATGCTCTCCCTAGCGTGGTTCTTTAAATTTTTATTCTTGTTTAGATGGTGGTACTACTGTTGCTTGCGTCGGGCGATTATATCCCTTACTGTACCCACAACTCCCTTGGGAAATACCATAATTGCAACAATAAACATAAGCCCGAGAAAGGCAATCCACCGTTCAGCCACGCGGTGAATAAATTCGTAATCAGGGAACAAGGCTGCAATACCTTTGAGTACGTCCGGCAACCACGCCTGTGTCGCCATGAAAAATGTCGCACCAATAATGCTGCCATACAAGGTTCCCAAGCCCCCGATAATGACCATTAGAAGATAATCAACCATGCTGAATACACCCAGAGCACTTTCTGGATCTACGAACCGTAACCACACGGCAAACAATATTCCTCCCAGAGAAGCAATAGAAGAACCAAAAACAATGGAGTAGATCTGATAACGAAAAGTTTTAAAACCCAGGGCGGTAGACCGTTGCTCATTGTCGCGGATGGATTTGAGCACACGACCTACGGGCGAACGGACAAAGCGCAGCAGTCCGATGAATAGGATCACGGACACGGCTAAGATAAGATAATAGGTCATCATCCGTGGGGTAAGATGAATACCCAGGACGTTAATCCCCGACCATTTTACATTTAATATTCCCGGCAGACTAAACGTGATACCATCCTCGCCAAGGGTCAAATCACTCCAAGTCATGCCCAAGATGTGAAAAAAATCCGCCAGAGCAAGGGACAACATGGCAAAGAAGATTGCTTTGGTCCGAAGCGAGAAAAAGGCTAGCACCAAAGCCAGAAACACACTCACCATCAGTGCTGCAAATGTGGCCAGAATTAGATGATACCACTGGGGTGTCCCTGAATGATAGCATAATAGAGCAATTGAATATGCACCAATGCCGAAGAACATCGCATGGGCAAAGGAAAGCAAACCTGTGTAGCCGAGAATTAAATCATATGAAGCCACGACCACCGTGAATATCATAATTTTGGCGGCCATATCCATTACCCTAAATGACGGCACAAAGGGTATCGATATCAAGACGACTACCAGAAAAGCCTGGATCCAAAAAGACGGTCTGGTATACCTGGTTTGATGTTCCAATAACCGAGCACGTTGAACCGGTGTCATATCATTATTCATCCTGCACGCTCATTCAGTTTCGTTGGTGTTAACCAGATTCCTACAACCCCAATTGATCGTAAACAAAATAGGATAGGTTTTTATCTTATTGATTATTTACTCCTTGCCCATCAAACCCCAGGGTCGGATTAGCAGAATCGTTGCCATTATGAGTATATTGACGCCCAAGGCGAGTTTGGGCAACAGAAAGGACACATAGTTAAAGGAAAGCCCTACGATGATAGCCCCCAGAAAACTTCCCGTGACCGAGCCCAGACCTCCAATGATCACAACAATCATAGCAAATATGATGTTTTCCAGACCGATTTCGGGATAGACTTGTTCTTGAAAGATGCACCACATGGTTCCTCCGACGCCCGCAAGGGCGGCTCCGACGGTAAATACGCCGGTAAAAATACGGTTGATGTTGTAGCCTACCGCCTGCACCGCCTCTCGATTTTCAACGCCTGCTCTAACGATGAGACCCAATTTGGTCTTCATAAGAACCAACTGGATGCCCGCAAATAATGCCACTCCCACAATGATGGCCACCACCCTGAACTTGCCTACGATTACATCGAAAATATCGTAGCTTCCCTGGAACATCATGGGTACTAGAACAACTTCCGGGTTGGCACCCCAGATGATTTTAGTGACCTCCGTCATCACATATAAGACACCCATGGTAATCATGATTTGTTTAAGATGGTCGCCGTATACTCCTTTGATTATCACGCGCTCCACGACAAAACCGAGGATTGCGCCTGCCAAGGCTCCTGCTAATAGGGCCAGTAGAATACTGCCGATGCTCTGTGCGGCGGTACCGTATTCGACCCAACCAAATTTTTCGAGCAGGTTGAGAAGCCAATATCCCCCGCAGTAAGCCCCCAAAGCGAATAAGGCGCCATGAGCCATGTTGAGGACGTCCATAAGACCAAAGATGATGGTCATGCCCGCGGCCACCATAAATAAGAGCATCCCAAAGGCCAAACCAGCTGTTGTCAGGACAATGTAAGTGGTTGGGTCAATCCAAATTAGCGGCAAAAACCAAATTGCAACCGAAGCTATCCGAATCGCCCATGTTTTGGCATCAAGACCTGATTTTAACTCCAACTCAACTGGTGCTGCTTCTGAATTCATATTTTTCTTTTTCCTAAGTGCTTCGATTCGCAATTACAGTGACATATAATTTTTGACCCAACTGTTGCAATTGCTTACTCAGCACTAAGTCCTGAGGCCCTCGACTGAGCTCGGCCGAAGTCTGAGTAAATACGTCATCGTATTTACGAATCGATGGACTAAGCCATGATAAGACAAAAATTGAATGCGCGAAACACGATTTTGGATACTTCACTCACATGGGTGCTTTTATCCTATTCCCAGATACTTCTGTTTTAACTCCTGATCATCCACAAGGTTTTGCATAAGTCCTTGATGCACCACACGGCCGTCGTCCAGAATAAAGTAATCTGTTCCCACCATGCTGGCCAGGTGAAAATTTTGCTCCACTAGAATGATGGTTGTATGGTCCTTGATCTGAATAAGCGACTCCCCGACTTGATCGACCACAATGGGAGCCAAGCCCTTGGAGGGCTCATCGATAAGCAGTATCCGGTGATCATTAACAAAGGCCCGTCCAATGGCCAGCATTTGTTTTTGGCCGCCCGAAAGGAGCCCGGCATTGCAGCGCCAGAGTCTTTTAAGATCCGGAAAAAGCGCCAGCACTGTTTCTACACGCTCCAACGCTTGTTCACTTTCTTCGAACATGGAAAGTCGTATGTTTTCCTCCACACTCAGGTTGTAGAATACCGCTCGATCTTCAGCCACAAACCCCACACCCAGACGGGCGATTTCATAGGGTTTGCGGCCCTGTAAGGGCTGACCCGCCAGGTGTATCTCACCCGATGTGACCGGATTAAGACCCATGATAGCCCGCAGGGTACTCGATTTGCCGGCTCCGTTGCGGCCCAAAAAGACCGTTGGGCTTCCGAGCGTTACGTCAAGCGTGACTCCTTGTAAAATATGGTGTTGGGCGATATAGGTGTGAACCTCATTAAGGGACAGAATGGTTTCAGTCATGCTTGACACCTCCTCCTAGGTATGCCGCTTGAACCTCTTCATTTTGCGCCACCGCTTCGGGGGTGTCGTCACAGATCAAACGCCCTTCTTTAAGCACGGCAATACTGTCGGAAACCGACATGATCATATCGAATTTATGCTCGACCAGCAAAATCGTCCGGTTGAGGGCTGCTTTGATATTCTGAATAATCTCTAAAATGGCCGGCACCTCTTCGATACTCATGCCGGCCGTGGGCTCATCCAGCAGCAGCACCGCCGGGTTGAGCCCCAGCAAAATGGCGATCTCTAGTTTGCGTTGCTCCCCATGGGTCAGAGTACTGGCCGGATGCGCCCAACGATCTTCTAAAAGCACTTGTTTCAAAAACTCATATGCCCTGTCCTCCAACTCGGTGTAGGAGCGCCAATGGCGCCAGAAAACCATGCCGACATCGGCCTTGGACTGCAATGCCAGACGGACGTTTTCCAACACGCTCAGCGTCGGAAAGATATTGGTCAATTGAAAGGAGCGCCCGATGCCCAATTTGGTTCGGCTGGCTGGATCAAGAGAGGTAATGTCATCCCCGTTGAATAACACCTTGCCGGAGGTGGGTTTGTACTGACCACTGATGAGATTGAACAGGGTGGTCTTACCGGCCCCGTTGGGTCCAATAATAGATTTAAGGCGATATTCTTCGAAAACTAAATTGACTTTATTAACGGCGATGTTGCCGCCAAAACGAATCGTTAGATCCCTGGTCTCGATGACCGGCGCTGTCTCCATTATGGGTATTGATCCTCCAAAAGGTTCTCACCGTATTATACAGGCATCAAAGCATGTCCAACGGGCGTGGGGAGCCCATCTGAAGCGCTCCCCCACCGAAGGAGACCTACCTTGTAAGAGGAATATTCAACTCTTCAATGGTCTGAACCTTCACCAGCTCGGGAACGGCCCAATCGACATTGGGATCCACCTTGAGCTTGAAGTGATACATGACCTGCAGTGCCTGGTGATCCTCTTTGCGCATGATCATTTTCCCTTTAGGCGTCATCCACTCCAATCCTTCCATGGCGGATATCAATTTCTCCGTATCTGTTGAGCCCGCTTTTTCGATGGCCTTGGCTACAAACATGGCCGCCGCAAAACCACCGCATACAAAGAAGTCCGGCGGCATGCCTTTAAACCGCTTTTTGTGTTCGGTTATCAGCCAAGCATTCATCTCATTATTTGGGTTGGTGTGGTAATAATAGCCGGATCCTTCCATTCCCGCAAAGGGTTTATAGCCTTTCAGAACTGGAATAATGTTGCCACCTGTGGTCAGCTTGATGCCATATTTTTCATCCAGCTTCATGGAGTGAAACTTGTTCAAGGGGCTACCTTTACCAGCCCAGTTGAGAAACAGGTATTTTTCACCTTTGATATCTTTCATGGCTTTTATAATGCGCTGGGCGGAGGCCGTGAAGTCAACAGTCTTAATGGGCAAATACTCCTCGATGACAATTTTAGCTCCTTTGGCCTCACAGGCCTGCTTGTATTTCTCCACAAAGGTGCGGCCAAAGGTGTAGTCCTGGGCAACGGTAGCAATATGTACACCCGGTTTGGCTATTACCAGTGCGTTTCCGATAGCATCATGGGAAGAATTACGCGAGGTTTTGAACACATAACGATTGCTATCATTACCGGTGATTGTATCGGAAACCGCCGGCTCGACAACCAAAATTTTCTTAAATTCCATAGGCACCGGCAACATGGCCATGGCCACAGCAGAAGACGTGGGGCCCACAGCAAGGTCAACCTTGTCGTCCTTGTACGCCTCGGTGAGAAGCTGTTTGCCAACGGCGGGCTTGATTTGGGAATCCTTGACAATTATCTCAACAGGTCGATCCAAAAGTTTCATGGTGCCATTGGTCGCATACTCCATTCCCAGCTCAAAACCAACGCGACTTTGATTACCAAATTGCTCAAAGGCACCGCTGAGGGCTTCAATATTGGCAATTTTGATGGGCTCTGCTGCCATAGCGGGAGTTGCGATAAGAACCAACACTAATGAAATGAAAAAAGGATACAATAATTTCCGTCTGTTTTGCATAATCTGACCTCCTTTAGTGAATGTTACCTTAACATACCTGGTCTTAGCCAATAATTAGACATCATAATTTTAAGGGGTTAGTATTTGGGGCCTCTAGCTGCTTCTGGATTGACTTCAAAGTTTCTTTTCCCTACCCTCCCAATAGGATTCGCGCATGACGCGTTTCAAGGTTTTACCGGCCACATTGCGGGGAAATTCGTCCATTATGGCTACGTCATAGACCCGCTGGAATTTAGCTGCGACGCGTTCGTTGATCCAGTCACGAAGCTCCTCGGAGGATACCTCTGCTCCCTGATGCAGAACGACAGCCCCAAGAGGCGTTTCGCCCCATTTCTCATGGGGTATGCCAAAAACGGCGGCCTCCTGTACTGCCGGGTGCTGCACTACAATTTCTTCGATATCACGCGGATAGACGTTAACACCGCCGGAGATAATCATGTCTTTTTTACGGTCAACAAGATACAGAAATCCATCTTCATCCACATAGCCCATATCCCCTGAATGCAACCAGCCGTCTTTGATAGCCTCAGCCGTCAAATCAGTCCGTTTATAATATCCCGGCATCAGAATCGGTCCTCGCCCGCATATCTCTCCGACTTCGCCGGGGGGCAGATTGTTTCCGCTCTCATCCTTGATTCGCATTTCAAAGAACGGCGGTGGCACACCCACCGAATCCGGCTTGGCGGCATAATCATTTTTGTCCAGAACCGTCACAAATCCTTCGGTTAAGCCATAGAGTTCATAGAATCTGCCGGGCAGTTTTTTGTTGAGTTCTTCTTTATGTTCCCTGTGCAGCGGAGCACCGAGTGAAAGTATCATTTCCAAAGATTTCAAGGCATCATGTGAGAAATTGGGTGCATTCAACATCGCGATGACCTGCGCGGGTACCACCATAATGTGGGTCACTTTTTCACGCTCAATGGTTTCGATATAGGAAATCGGCTCGAACTGACTCAACAAGATGTAGGTTGCACCCACAAAAACGGTGGGCATCAAATCCACAAAGGCACCGTTAAACACAATAGCGCCGGCGTGCAGGTTAATTGTTTCCGGTGTCATGCGATAGGCCGCTGCAAAAGTGGTTGCATATGCAGCCCGTATCCGGTGGGTGTGAATGATCCCTTTGGGCAAACCGGTGGTACCGCTGCTGTACATAATGTTGAAAGGGTCATCGGGATTGATCACAATACCCTCCGGCTCCTGATCACTGGCGGCGGCCTTCAGGGCGTGATAATCCTGATAGCCGGAAACACCGGACGCATCGGTCAGGACGAAGCGATCTTCAGCAATGGCCGGCAAATCTGATTTGATTTTATTTACTTTTTCTGCAAAGCTGGAGTCGGTAACCAACAGGATCGAATCTGAATCCTGAAGCAAGCTTTGCATGGCTTTTTCAAGAAGCATGGTGCTCAGCGGAACCACCACGGCGCCAATCTTGGCAATGGCCCAATAAATTTCGAGCAGCTCCAAACAATTCGGAAGAAGCGTTGCAACTTTATCTCCTTTCTGAATTCCCATCCCTAATAGGGCATTTGCCAGACGGTTAATGTTTTGGTTAAGTTCGAGCCAGGTTAAGCGCTGGTCTTTAAAAACAACCGCAAGATGATTGGGGCGGTATTGTGCATGTCGGGAAAAAAGTGATCCGATATTCATAGGATCCTCCTTTTTTTGCGGGTTAGCAACCCACTGTCTTCTCAAGATATCGAATTCAAAAGCAGATCGGTGTTAAATAAAGGAATTCAGCACGAGAAATGCTATTCAACTTTCTTTTGGGCGTATGTTTTAACCACACCGCCGTCAAATAGCAGGTCTCCGCCGATGAGATATTTTGCAAAGCGTGAAAATCCAAATATGAATAGATTACCAACGTCAATGGGGGACATCATTTCTTTGATACGAGAGTGCCCCAGCATGACTTCTTGGACGACTTCCTCAGGTGTAATCCCTCTTTGCTCCGCCTGGGCGGGGATCTGATTTAACGTCAGTGCAGTTTTAACGAAGCCGGTACTGACCGTGAATGAACGAATCTTGCCTTCTCCCTCGGCGGCAATGGACTGGGTCAGGGCGCGCAATCCGAACTTTGTGATGTTGTAAACCGGCTTGTTGAGCGTACTGATATGGGCGTGTATCGACGCCATGTTACCGATGGCACCGGTCCCTTCGCTGCTTTTTTTTATGTGGGGTATGGTCAACTTGGATAGAAAGAACGGTGCTCGCAGCATGAGGTTCAACATGAAATCGTATTTTTCCATGGGAAAGTTTTCGATGGAGTCGATGTGCTGAATTCCGGCAATATTGGCCACGAATTTTATGGAGCCGAGCTTTGCAGCTTCTGACACGGCATTTTCGACCTCTTCATCCTTGCAGAGGTCGGTTCTGACAAAGATCATTTGTCCGCCCATTTCGCGGGCCATTTTTTGGGTTAATATCCCTTCGCGTTCGTTAATATCTAACCCGACGGTCATCAAATTATTAGCGGCCGCTGCAATTGCAGTCGCTCTGCCGATGCCGGTTCCCGAACCGGAAACGATACAGACATTATTGGCATTAAATTGAACATCCTGCAGAAACAGTATATCTTCTCGCTTTATCTCCGGCTCTCTGATATCCATATTCGCCTCCCGATGTGATTCGTACTCTGTACAAACCGAAATCAATTATATTGACGTCGCAAACGAATAAACTCTATTCTGATACTCAAAAAAGCTCTGCAATTACCAGACCATGCAATTTAGTTCATATATTAGAAAAGCAATTTTCTATGAAAATCTGTCCGAAAATTTTTTTATTATATTATTGGATAGTTATCGACACAGATGCATTTTTTTCTCGACAATCCATTGAACCCCATGTATAGACAAACATGTATCAAAGAATATACATGTTGCCATTTTGATACGGAGGGCTGTCATGGAATACGATCATAATCAAAGACATAAAACCATGGATGCGACACAGCTTCATCATCGGGATGATCCCCGCACAATACAGGCCTTGACTGACCAATTGGAAAATTACAAGCTGATTTTTGACAGTATTTACAATGGTGTGATGGTGACCGATGCCGATGGGTATATTACCCATTTCAACAAACCTTACGGCCGGTTTTTAGGTCTGGAGCCCGAAGCTCAGATTGGGAAACATTGTACGGACGTCATCGAAAATACCCGTATGCACCTTGTGGCAAAAACCGGCAAGCCCGAAATCAACCAAAGCCATCGGATCAAGGGGCAGAATATGGTGGTACAGAGGATACCCATCTGGAAAGATGGCGAGGTCATAGCCGTTTTTGGGCAGGTCACGTTTAAAGATATAAAGGACGTAACCAAATTGGCCAATCAGCTGTCGCTGTTGGAATCGAAAGTGAAGCTATATGAGGAAGAACTGATCAACTTGCGGTCAACTCGCTACACGTTCGATAGTATTATCGGTGCGAGCCAATCAATGGCAATTTTGAAAAAAGAGGCACTGAATGCTGCTGCCAATCAATTCCCGGTATTGATCACCGGCGACAGCGGCACCGGCAAGGAACTCTTTGCCCAAGCCATTCATCATGCCAGCACCCGCAAATTGTATCCCTTTGTCCGAATTAATTGCTCCGCTATCCCTAAGGATCTTCTCGAATCTGAGCTTTTCGGTTATGCAGAGGGCGCATTTACCGGTGCCAAATCGGATGGTAAACCCGGTAAGTTTGAAATCGCCAACCATGGTACCGTGTTCCTGGATGAAATCGGGGATTTGCCCTTTGAAATGCAGCCCAAATTATTGCGGGTAGTTGAAGACAAGGAGTTTGAGCGCGTTGGAGGAACGCGGGTAATTCGCTCTGATTTTCGGGTCATTGCCGCCACTAACCAAGATCTCGAAGACCTGGTGGCCAATGGCCGCTTCCGCAAAGATCTTTTTTATCGCTTGAATGTCATCCGATTGCATATCCCACCGCTGCGGGAGCGAAGAGATGATATCATGCCCCTCGTCTGCAGCATGTTGCAACAAATGGCTCAAGAAGCTGCCCTTTCCGAAATTAAGATGGGGCTGGAGGCTGAAAAAGCGCTACGGCAGTATGACTGGCCCGGAAATGTAAGGGAGCTTTTAAACGTGCTGGAAAGAGCTCTGTCTTCAACAGATGCCGATACCATACGTTTATCTGACCTTCCCTTTTATTTGCAGTGTTCGCCCAAAGATGCGTCTCAAAAAAGTCAAAGTTCAATGAAAGAAGTGCATGCCCGAGCGGAAAAAGAGGCCATCCTCTATGCTTTAAAAGAAACCGAAAACAACAAGGCCCAGGCAGCAAAAATTCTGGGCATTCACCGAACGCTTCTTTACAAGAAAATGAATAAATATAGAATTGCATTAACTCCGGAATAGTTCTATTAAAGGAGATGCCTTTTTTTCCTAGCGATCATTTACTTGTGATTGTTAGGTGTTTAAATTTTTATTTATTGGCAGGATTTTATTTAATTCATCTTGAGGGGAATATGCGGCAATACCCAGAAAAACCTAATAACGTCTATTTCTTCGGTACCTGTCTGATAGACATGTTTTATCCAACGGCCGGAATGGCATGCATTAACCTGCTGCAGCGCGAGGGCATCAACGTTATCTTTCCGCCGGATCAAAGCTGCTGCGGGCAACCGGCTTACAATTCCGGATTTCCGAATGAAGCTAGGAAGGTAGCTAAAAAACAAATTGATTTGTTTTCAAAAGACTATCCAATTGTGGTCCCATCGGGATCGTGTGCAGGTATGATGCGATATCACTATCCCAAGCTGTTTACTGCTGGTTCCAACATCGACCAGGTAAACGCGTTTTCAGAAAGAGTGTTTGAACTGTCTGAATTTTTAGTACACGTTTTAAATATCAAATTAGATGATCTAGGTGAACCGATCAAAGTCACCTGGCATTCCTCCTGTCACGCGATGCGCGAAATGAGGATCATAAAGGAGTCAAAGTCATTGATTCAGCAGCTGGAAAAGGTCGAGCTTATCGAACTGCAAAATGAACGCGAGTGCTGTGGCTTCGGTGGAACCTTTGCCATCAAGCAGCCGGCCATTTCAGAGGCCATGGTACAGGATAAGGTGGAAGACATCCGGCAAACCGGCTCAACACGAGTCATAACCGGCGACTGCGGTTGCCTGATGAATATCGCCGGCGCCATGGAACACCTGAATATTGCGGTGTCGGCCCAGCACTTAGCTGAATTTATATGGGAGAGAATAAATGGTGGACCCTCACAGATTTAATTTTGATGAAAATGTTTCCCGAGCATTGAGCGACAAGCAGCTGCGTAGTAATTTTAGATATGCCATGGAGAATTTCATCCTTAAACGCGAAAGCATTTTTTCTGATGAAATCGAGACCGAGCAACTGCGGGCTTTAGGACAGTCGATTAAATTGCGCGCACTGAGCAAGCTGCCGCAGTTGTTGGAAAAACTGGAAAAAAAATGTCTTCAAAACGGGATCCAGGTGCATTGGGCGGAAACCACAACTGATGCCAATCAGCACGTGCTGGACATCATGAAAACCCATAATGCCACAGGCTTGGTCAAAGGTAAGTCCATGGTATCAGAGGAAATGCACTTGAATCGCTTCCTCAAGCAACACGGCATTGATGCCATGGAAACGGATCTGGGCGAGTTCATCATTCAGTTGAACGACGAGACGCCGTCTCACATCATTGTTCCGGCAATCCATAAG
>JASFJP010000001.1:0-36936 GCA_050121225.1 Desulfobacterales bacterium | reverse complement strand
GGAAATGACTTCGATAGTAAAGTCACGGGCACCGACTGAGCTGCCGCCGGATACCAAGATCATGTCACATCGGGCCAATGCTTGGGAGCATATTGACACTAGTGTGTTATAATCATCGCGCACAATTCCAAAAGGGTATGCGGCGGCACCGCTTTCTTGAGCCAGAGCGGAAAGGGTATAGGTGTTGATATCACGAATTTGTCCGGATCCCGGGGTCTTATTTAATGGGACAACCTCATCTCCGGTGGAGATAATGCCAATGACCGGTTTCTTGTAAACTGCGACAGATTGTTTGCCGAGTGCTGACAGCAAACCAGCTTCTTGTGGTCTAATTTTACGGCCGCGTGTCAGAATCGTTTCCCCGTCTTTTAGATCTTCGCCGATCTCGACCATATTTTGTCCAGGTGCTACACTGCGGGAAACCTCAATAGTCGTTTCGTCAATGGTCTCGGTGTGTTCAACCATTACCACACTGTCCGCACCTTTCGGCAGCATTCCTCCGGTTGAAATTCGAACGGCCTCTCCGGGACCTATGGTCAGATTGGATGATTCTCCCATGGCGACCGTACCCTTGACCGTGATAAATGCCGGATTTCCCTCACTGGCACCAAACGTGGATGATCCTTTGACCGCAAAACCGTCCATGGTTGAGCGTGGAAAATCAGGCAGATCGATATCGGACTGGATGTCTTCTGCAAGAACTCTTCCCAAAGACTCGGTTAATGTGACGTTCTCAGTCTGCATTTTAGGAAACGTCGATGCATACTCGAGCGCTTGCTCAATGGTGATGACGTCGAAAAACTCTTTCATTATCTTTCTCGATCAAGCATTCGCTAGTTTTGTAAAGTATTTAAACCACACCTGCAGCGATTCAAATATGGGATAGTGAACCGTTATTGTCAAGCGACTTGCAATAATAAAAAATACGAGTATAATCTACTTAAATCCAAAAAATACGACAGCGAAGCTTTTCCGGAAAGCGAAGAAAAGATTACATCTATGCCGGAAGATTCTCAACCAGTACTGCCCATTCAGAGGGCGGAAAAACCTGAATTCCTGACTCAAACACGTTTCGATGAGTTTAACTTGCCAACCGAAGTTCTTTCCGGTTTAAACGACGCTGGATTTACCTTCTGTACCCCGATCCAGTCTCGAACATTGCCGGTTTCTTTGGCGGGCCGTGATGTCGCCGGTCAGGCCCAGACCGGTACTGGAAAGACGGCAGCTTTTTTGGTCACGGTTATCACTAGATTCCTATCCTCTCCGCAGCGAAAGACCGATCTACCCTCGGCACTTATTGTGGCTCCAACTCGGGAGTTATCACGCCAGATCTTTGAGGAGGCCCGAATTCTTTGTCGCCACACCGACTTAAAATTGGTCCAGGTGGTTGGAGGAATCGATTATCACAAGCAGGCTGAATCTCTGCGCCAGGGTTCCGATATCATCATCTGTACACCCGGCCGGATTATTGATTACTATAAGCAGGGTATATTCAAAACAGAGGGGATTGGCGTTCTGGTTATTGATGAGGCGGACCGCTTGCTGGACCTTGGATTCGCCAAAGATATGCGCTATATTCTTCGCAATCTTCCCTCCTATGAAAACCGGCAGTCCCTTTTGTTTTCTGCAACCCTTTCCTATCGGGTCATGGAACTCACCTATGAATACATGAACCTACCGGAATTTATTGCCATCACCCCGGAAACGATTACGGTAGAAGGAATAGATCAGTCCTTGTTCCACATTGGGAGCGAGAAGAAAGTTTCCCTGCTTTTAGGGATATTAGAGCGGGAAGATTGGAACCGGGTGCTGTTATTTGTCAACACCAAAGTCGGAGTAGAACGACTGTCTGATAAACTGAAAGGTAACGGGTTGCCGGCTGAAGGGATCACAGGCGATCTTCCTCAACGAAAACGTTTCCGCCTGATGGAACAATTTAAGAACGGACGAATAAAGATTTTGGTCGCAACCGATGTGGCATCCCGGGGCATTCATGTCGAAGACATTAGCCATGTCATCAACTACGACCTTCCGCAGGATTCGGAAAACTATATTCATCGGATTGGGAGAACCGCACGGGCGGGAAAAACCGGGCGCGCTTTGTCCCTGGCGTGCGAGAAATATGTTTTTCATTTAGAACCTTTGGAGGAAATGCTGGGGTACAAGATTCCGGTGGTTTGGCCCGAGGATGACTGGTTTGTGGTGGATCAATCCAAACCTTCAACAGACAAACGAAAAGCACGTGGCAAAAGATCCATCCAGCGACGCGGCCGAGGCCGTGATTCCAGACGACAACCGGGTAAACGGACTCCGGATAAAACCAAGACGACGCGTTTTCCCGGCGCCTTTTTTGGTTTCGGACCTGAACCGAAAAATGAAAAATCCCCCAACACTTCAGCGGATTCAAGTCAAAAGCGACAACCGCAGCGAAACCGACTTAAAAAAAAGAGCCGCTCACAGAGAGGCGGTGATTTGGAATCAGAATCGCCGAAACGATAAAGACCAAACGATAACATGGAAAAACCTCTCAGGTTAGTTTCAAGATAGGCCGAAGGGACAGTCAAATTCACAACGCCGGCAGAACCTAACCTCATAGCCTGGAGTTCTTCTCCACGTCCACTCTTTCAGCTATGGTTTACCATTTTCACATTTGCAGATAGAATATGAGAAATTAAGGGTTGACAACTATCTAATGGAGGAGCATTTAGGACAAATCGTTTGATTGCGCAACCTGGGAGGCACAGCGCCGCCAGAAAATGTGACAGTTGCCATTGATCGGGTCCGTATAAAATTGATAGCTAAAGCACCGAAAACCTCGTCCCTTGGGCGGAGACTCTTTTTAAAATCTAATGTGATAGCGATTTTTATAGAAAATCAAGCAAAATTGCATTACCATTAATAATTGCAGAGTGTTTAATGTCAAATCGGGTTGGAGTGGGCGATGAATAAAACGTTTAAATTTAGGGGGTTGCCATGCGAAGGATGACTCGAAGCGGGATCGGAACAACCGCAGGTTTTGGCTTAAGCACTCATTCCAAGGATGAGCTGGACTCCCTGCATTATGCTACGATACAGATTCTTCAAGATACCGGAATAAAAGTAATTAGCGAAGAGGCATTGGAAATCTTTCATGGCGCCGGAGCTGCGGTTGAGCGATTCGGAGGATATGGTATCGCTAAAATTCCTTCCTATCTGGTTGAAGACTGCGTTCACTGGGCGCCGAGGACAGTCGTCTATGATGCGCGCAATCCCAATGATGATTATGTAGCGGAGCCCAATCGCGTAGGTTTTACCACTTTCGGTGGATGCGTTAATGTCATTGATCCAATCACGCGCCAAGTTCGGCGGGCAACCAAAAAAGACTGTGGTGACATCACTCGGGTCTGCGACTTTCTGGATGAAATTTGTGTGGCCGAAAGAACTGTCAACTCCACCGATGTCCTGAATCAATGCCAGTCCACGCATAACCTGGAAGCCATGCTGGGCAATACCGGCAAGCATATTTTTCTAGGCGCTGATTCTCCGCGAGCGTTGAATGTCATGGTGGATCTGGCGGCATGCTGCACCGGAGGAAAGGAATTTTTTTCTTCGCGCCCGATTTTTACCGTCAACGTGTGTCCCTTGAGTCCACTTACTCTTCCCCAGAACACCTGTGACATTACCATTAAAGCGGCCTCCCTGGGGGTGGGGATCATGGTGATGCCCATGGCCCTCTCCGGCGGAACGTCGCCGGCCACATTGGCCGGTACCCTCGCCATCCACAATGCAGAAGTGTTAGGCTGTATCGTCTTGGCGCAGTTGACGAGAAGAGGCCTGCCGTGTACCTACGGCAGTTCCAGCACGATTTTAGATTTACGATTTGGTACCACTGCCATCGGATCTCCGGAGTACGGCGTGATAAATGCTTCGATCGTCAAACTCGCCCAATATTACCGACTACCCTGTTTTGTGGGGGGTGGCGCGTCCGACAGCAAGATACCGGACATCCAGTCGGGGTATGAGTTCACCCTCAGCGCTGTCCTGGATGCACTGGCTGGGGCCAACCTTATTTTCGGTTCCGGCGTGTTGGAACAAGGCATGACCATGGATTATGCCAAGCTGATTATGGACAGTGAAATGATCCGGATGGTTCAGGCTGCCCTAAAAGGCATAACGATAACCGACGAAACCCTGGCTTTCGATTTAATCCATGAGGTTGGACCCGGGGGCGCATACATCTCTCATGAACACAGCTTTAAGTTTATGAGTAGCCAGTCCCGAACAAGCTTGATGGATCGAAGATCACGTGATCATTGGATGGAAATGGTCCAGGGTAAGGATATGACAGAGAGGGCCTATGAGGTGGCGCTTGAGGTTCTTCAAAATCATAAACCTTATCCCTTGCCGGAAGGCGCTGCCGAAACCATGAGCGAAATTGTGTTCGAATTTGAAAAGGAACTCAAATTGGACAACAAAGTCGCGTGACTGTGCTGCCTGTCTCCATTATTTTGAAGAATACAGACCATGCCTATCCAAGTCCCATAATGTTAGTTTGAAAATAGTATCCATCATTTTGGTGACATCGTGATCAAAAATGGAGTCCATTTTCATCGAAGAAAGGAGGGATGCCAAAAAGAGGTTGAGGTCGTGTGGGTCATAGCGCACTTGTGGTGAAAAATTGATCCTGCTCCGAACGATTCTAACATTATTTTCGTCTGGGCAGCAGCTATTCAGGAGAAGTTTAAATGTCCGAATTATATGGAAAGATGGCAGAAGCCTTGATTAGTGCTAACGCCGAAGCAGTGAACAAACTAGTTGAAGAGGGCATGGAAGAGGGCCTCGCGGCGAAGGATATTTTGGACAGCGGCCTGATTCCAGGGATGGATATCGTGGGCCAACGGATGAAGACAGGCGAAATGTTTATTCCGGAAGTCCTCCGTTCCGCAAAGACAATGCAAGCCGCCATGGAAATCCTAAAACCCCATTTATCGGAAGAAGATAGCAGCGGGCTTGGTACCGTGATTATCGGCACTGTAGAAGGAGATTTGCATGATATCGGGAAAAATTTAGTATCAATGATGCTTCAAGGGGCGGGGTTTAATGTTATCGATTTGGGCACAGACGTCAAACCTCAGGATTTTGTGGAGGCTACAAAAACGCACCAACCGGCGATTGTGGGGATGTCGGCTCTGTTAACGACCACCATGCCCAAAATGGCGGAAACAGTGCTTGCCCTGAAGGAGGCCGGTATCCGTGATCAGCTAAAAATCATGGCTGGAGGCGCACCGGTGACACAAAGCTTTGTCGAGGAAATCGGCGCCGATGCCTACGGTGCGAATGCTGGTTCGGCTTCAGAAAAGGCTAAAGCATTGTTGAGTCAAGGATGATTTGCCGGTCACACTACCTGATGGACAGATCATAAATGTATGCTTGCCTTGACGGTGTTGTCCAAGAATTCGAGATCATAAATTCGCTGTGGAAACTTCTAACCGCATGACCAAACCGAGATACTAGGAAGTGCGTTAAATGGTGGGCTGTTTGGATAACCTTATATAGATCTTACGGTTCTCAAACCGGGAGGGAGGTGCATCATTGAGACGCAACATTCATGCCGGTAAAAAGCGACGAGGGGGTCTGAGTTTTCAGGTTTTCACCGAAGACGAGCTTTATGATATTCATCTCGCCACGCTTGAGGTTCTGCAGAACACAGGGCTGTTTTTCGATGATGAAGAAGCCTTGGAGGTCCTTGACGGTGGGGGGGCTGCGATCGACAAAAAAAGCAAAATTGCAAAGTTGCCTCCCTATGTGGTTGAAGATGCTATCCGTTCAGCACCTTCAAAGATTCTGTTGGCAGGGCGCAACCCCAAGCACGATTTCGTCATGGAAAGCAACCGGGTGGGATTTACGAATTTTGGTGAAGGCGTGTTCATCAACGACCCATACACCGGAGAACACAGAGAAACGACGAAAGCCGATGTGGCTGCTTCGGCTCTGATTGCCGACTACCTGAGCGAAATTGACGTTTATGAACGGGCTGTCGGTGCCAGCGATGCGCCGACACAGACGGTACAGCTTCATAATGCCGAAGCTTGGCTGCCCAATACGTCCAAACATGGGTTTATGGGTTCCGGCAACGGGTATTTGACGAGAAAAATTGTTGAGATGGCAGCGGCTATTGTCGGCGGAAAAGACAAACTGCAAGAACGCTCCATTATTTCGTTTATCACTTGCCCGGTCAGCCCTCTACAACTCTTTAAAGAGAGCTGTGAAATTATAATGGAAACTGCCCGGGCCGGTTTGACCGTAAATGTTTTATCCATGGCCATGTCCGGGGGCTCTTCACCGGTTACTCTGGCTGGAACTCTGGTAGATCACAACGCGGAAGTACTCGGTGGACTTGTCCTCAGCCAATGCACCCAAAAGGGCGCAAAATTTGTTTACGGCAGCTCCACAACCGCTATGGATTTGAGACTGGCATCCGCATCGGTGGGGTCGCCGGAGTGTGCCCTGATCAATGCCGGTGTAGCCCAAATGGCGACTTACTATTTACTCCCCAGCTGGGTTGCCGGTGGGTAGGGCGACAGTAAAGTCTGTGATGCCCAGTCCGGTCATGAAAAAACCATCACAGGCCTGTTACCGGCGTTGGCAGGAGCCAACCTGATTTACGGCCTGGGTATGATCGAAATGGGTATGACAATTGATTTTGGCCAACTGGTAATGGACAATGAATTCGCCAGAATGATCAAGTTCATTTTACAGGGGATTCCGGTCGATGATCAAATGTTGGCGGTGGACGTCATCCATGAAATTGGGGTCGGAAAAGATTTTCTCAGCCATGACAGCACCTTCAACCACATGAGATCCCAATCCGAGCCAAAACTGATTGACCGCAGAATGCGGGAGGACTGGGAGGCTTCAGGCAGTACCGATATTTATCAAAGGGCTCTGGAAAAAGCCCGTCATATTTTGGAAACCCACAAACCGGAGCCGCTGCCTGATGATGTTCTGGCCTCTATACGTTCTATTGTGGAAGGGGCGGAAGAGGAGTTAGGGATTGTCGGGAAATAGGCGAATACGGATACACTTACCATAGCCTGGGTAAAAAAGGAGGCTTTATGGGAAATATCATGACCCGCATGGGCGACGGATTTCCCGTTGAAATGAGTGAAAGCGAGCTTAAAGGGGACTTGGAGCTCGGTACTGAAGATGCGGCCGACCGCGGCAAGATAGCCCCGCTTTCCAAAGAAGAGTTGCGCTATCTGTACGAACTTTTTGTTTCTCCCTATCGTTTTGTTAGTGTCGAACCGGGCAACGAAGTCGTCCTTTCTTATGACGGCGGTCCGCTGAAAATCGTTCGCGCGGCCGTGAACGTTCATCCGATTCAATCGATGCAAATCCATGAAAAAATTTTGGGCGCCGATACCATTGAATTGGGCCATGTTGACTACAGTTTCAAACCGGTCAAGCCGATCTTGGGCACGGAGCAGACGGCCCTTGAACAAACCCTAATGGTCACCCATGTCCCGCTTTTCTATGGCGCCATGCCTAATCTGGGTCTCTACAGCCAACCGGATGGTCCCCATCCCAACCCCTCGGAATTGCTACCTCTGGGAAAGATCGCCGCCGCCAGGGAATCCTACGAAAAATCGGTCGAAGATGCCGTCAAGGATATTGTTTATGTCGCCAGCGCTATGTATGAATCCGGAGCAGACGGAATAAATATGGATACTACGGGGGCTGCCGGGGATCCCGACTTTTTGGCAGGCCTTAAAGCCGCCGAGATCCTCAAAGAGAAATATCCCGATATCTGCATCGAGCTTGGAATGGCCGGTGAGTTCATCCTCGGGTTGCACGGCGAACTGGAATATCACGGGGACCGTTTAGCCGGAATGTATCCCCATGATCAAGTGAAATTTGCGGAACAGGCAGGATTTACGATTTTCGGACCTGTGGTGAATATCAAAACCAGTCGGTCCATTCCCTGGAACTTATCAAGGGCCATCACCTTTACTAAGGCCTGTTGCGAAGTGGCCAACATTCCAATCCATGCCAACATGGGCATGGGCGTAGGTGGTGTGCCGATGAACGCCCATCCACCGATAGATATTGTTTCCCGTGCCTCCAAGGCGATGGTTGAAATCTGCCGGCTTGACGGATTGTAGGTTGGCGTGGGTGATCCGCTTGGCATGGCCATTTCCCACGCGATTGCCTCGGGCATGGGCGGTATGCGGGCGGCCGGAGATCTGGTGGCCCGAATGCAAATGACCCGCGGCATGAAAATTGACGCAGCCAAAGCGTATGTGGCCGACAAACTAAGGGTATCGGTTTTCGATCTTACGGATCCGGTAATTATGACGGAAATTAGGGAAGATTTAGAGATTGGAACCATGAACCCGTTGCCCGGCAGTGCCAAAGGCTTGGAGGCCAAGATTCGCATTGCCGAGGTCTTGGGTATCGACATCAACTGCGTCCGACGTCTTAAAAACAAGGGGCTGTTGTAGATTTGGGGCTTGGCCCGGATTAACGCATAATTTCGCACGGGAGAGGAACGAATGGAAAAATCAGAATGGTTGGAGAAAGCTTCCCAATCCATTTTGGATCAGGATGAGGAGGCCGCCAGGGAAGTTGCAAGAAAATCCCTGGAAGATGGTGTGGACCCGGTTGAAATGATCAACGCAGGTTTCGCGGCCGGAATCCGGAAAATGGGAGATCTTTTTGATCGCGGGGAGGTCTTTTTGCCGGCATTGATCATCGCTTCCGATGCAATGGTGGCTGCGGTTGATATTTTGAAAGAAGCCCTACCCGAGGATAGGCAACAGGAGAAATTAGGTGTCATTGTGATCGGTACCGTTGAAGGAGATATTCACGACATCGGTAAAGGCATCATGGTGACCATGTTGAACGTGCACGGCTATGAGGTTCATGATCTGGGGCGGGACGTCCCGATTGAAAAATTTGTCGAAAAAGCTCAAGAAGTCAATGCGGATGTCATCGGATCATCAGCCATGATGACGACCACACAGATCGGCCAAAAAAAGCTGGAGGAAGCTTTGAAAGAAGCGGGCATCCGTGGCAAGGTTAAAACCATGGTTGGCGGAGCCGTGGCAACCGACCATTGGGCGAAACGAATCGGCGCGGATTTTTTTGGGGAATCGCCGGGAGACACAATCGAGAAGCTCCAAGCAATTTTAAAGTAAATGCGAGCGTAAATAGATAGCGTTGCAGCATTAATGTGCTGGGAGTTTTGACCGACGTCGATTTTAAATAATTGAGGGATCAGAGAGTTTTTTGATTTAACCGCTATATGAATAATCAGCCGCAAAACCCGAGCAAACTCATGGATAAGGGCTCGTACAAAAAGAACAGCAAAGGGATATTTTACTAATACATTAGCTGAAAATTAGATTTAATTTGCGATCTGCAATATCCAGCCGATCCCTGTTCTTTTGCAACGATCCCTAATCCTTTCAGACAGTGCCCGGTTTTCGCGACCGACCAGTCATCACGCTTTTTGCTAGGGTTTGAATGAAAAACTCTCCGACCCTCCAATAATTGACGATGAGATCTTCGGCCAAGGAGATTTTCGATGATGAATGCCAAAGAGCGTGTCATGCGTGTGCTCAACCATCAGGCAGCGGACCGAATGCCATGTTTTTCGGCCAATGCTGCGGTAACCTACGATCAAATGGAAAAGGTCCAGGCCTTTTGGCCCGAAGGACATGAAAATGGAGCGGCCATGGCCAAGCAAGCCTTGTCAGCGTACACCGTGTTGGGGTTTGATGCGGTTAGGGTACCTTTCTGTCAAACTATCGAGGCCGAGGCTTTGGGATGCAAATTAAAGCCGGGCGGCAGTGAGGGGATTCCGGGCATCGATTTCCCGCCGCCGTATACTCTAGATGACACGCCGGTATTTCCGGATGATTTTCTCTCGCGAGGCAGGATCCCGGAACTGCTTAAAGCGGTGCGCCTACTTAAAAATGAATTGGGTGATGAGGTGCCGATAGTCGGCGGGATCATCGGTCCGTTCACGATTGCAGGCGGCCTTTTGGATTCGGTTCCGCTTTTAAAAGCCAGCATTAAAACTCCCGAAAAGATACGGCCTTTTCTTGACATAGCCGAAAAGGCGGGCACTACCCTGGCGCATGCTCTCGTGGATGCGGGTGCTGATATTATCGCTTGTGAAGATATGACGGCTTCTCCTATGCTGGCCGCACCGGATACCTATCGCGATTATGAATTTGAATATCAAAAGAGACAATTTGGTGCCATTTCTGTACCCAAAATACTGCATATTTGCGGCAATGTGGACTTCATCGTGGAGTATATGGGTCAGACCGGAGCCGATGTTTTGAGCTTGGAACCGAAAGCCAACATCAAACTTGCACGGGAAAAATGCGGGACGGATATCATCTTGATGGGAGGCGTGGATACAGTCACGTCCCTTTACCTTATGGACCCGCAAACCATCAAGCAAGAGTGTGAGAAGACCATCGCAGGCGGAATCCAGATTCTGGCCCCGGGCTGCTCGGTGGCACCCGGCACGCCGCTTGAAAATCTTTTGGCCATGGTGGACGTCGCCAGAGCGCAGTGACAGGGAGAAAAGATCTGGGACTAAAATTACATTATGGATTGAGGGGGGTGGATCGTGATGAGATCGTGTGGGCTCTAAACTCACATAGGCGGGTGCGACTCCCGTACTCCCCGCCATTCCAAATTTGGTGATTTTTGCATAGCGCATGAAGAACACATTCCCTAAACTTGAAACCATTCTTTCCAAACCTCGACGAAATGAAACGCTTTCCCATGAAGACCTTGTCATTTTGCTTAACCTTTGCCGTTCTGATGAGCTAGAGGCCCTATTTAGGACGGCCAGAGATCTGCGCAAACAGCATTTCGGCCATAAGATTTTCCTGTATGGTTTCCTTTATATCAGCACCTTTTGTCGCAATAACTGTCGTTTTTGCTATTACCGCCGATCCAATTCGCAAATCCGGAGATATCGTAAAGAGTTGCCGGAAATTGTTGCAGCAGCTGCGCATATGTCAAATTCAGGAATTCATCTCATCGATTTGACAATGGGCGAGGATCCCCTCTTGTTTAACAGTGACGGCAGTGGATTTGATCGATTGGTCGAGTTGGTCCGTGTGGTGCGACATGCCACCGGTGTGCCGATTATGGTGTCACCAGGGGTGATTCCGGAAGATGTTTTACCAAGATTGGTAAAAGCCGGCGCGGATTGGTATGCCTGCTATCAGGAGACGCATCAAGGGCAGTTGTTTGATCAGCTGAGGCCTGGACAGGATTTCTCCTTGCGGTTGGAAACCAAACATAAAGCCCACGGCATCGGGATGCTGATTGAAGAAGGATTACTTTGTGGGGTTGGTGAAACTCCCTTTGACGTTGCTAGATCTCTTAACGTGATGCAGCAGATCGATGCCGATCAGATGCGAGTAATGAAATTTGTTCCCCAGCCAGGAACGCCGATGGAAAAAAGAAATCCACCGGATTCTCTCAAAGAGATGAAGATCATCGCCGTCATGAGGCTTGTTTTCCCGGATAGATTAATACCGGCTTCATTGGATGTAGATGGTTTGGACGGATTGAAACAGCGCCTGGAAGCCGGTGCCAATGTCGTAACCTCGATTGTACCTCCAGGAAGTGGTCTCACTGGAGTGGCCCAGCATTTTTTGGACATAGAAGACGGGAGAAGAACCATTGCATCCGTATTAAATGTTTTAAACGATTGCGCTCTTCGACCGGCAAGCAAATATGACTATCTTAGCTGGATAAAAAATCGCCAAAATGAACGGGCGGCAAACAGCATTCCGCCAGCAATGTGAAACCATGGTCCCGGGGGAAAAGACTAAAAAGCCCGCCAAAAGATTCTATCGCAAACGCGTAGAGCTGTTTCGGCTGATTGATAAGATAAAATTGTGGCCTTCACGTAAAGGGATTTTGCACGGTATCAAAACAATAGAAAAGATTGGAGACCAGGCCCGGGTAACCACCCACTGCCATAAAACGTTTCTGATCATTGATTCTCGCAACAGTAGAGCTGCGCGCTGGCTGCGCAACAAGTGGTTCAAAAACGTATGTCCGGTGTGCCGGATCCCGGAGTGGAAGTTGGCAAAATATTCCTCCACCCAGTTTAAACGGCATTACGGATCGTTACTTTTGCAAGAGGATGAAAAATTAGATCATTAGAGAAAAAAAGATGAGTGATCTCGCCAATAACCAATGGGAAGATTTAGTTGTCACTCCAGATGAGGTCCTGGCCTATATTAAGCCGGGGATGACTATCTTTCTCGGAAGCGGTGTGGCCGAACCTCGCACCCTGATGAAATGTCTCATTGATTCCGGTCTTTCGAACACCAATGATCTGGAATTGATCCAGCTCACCAGTCATGGGGATGTCCTTTCTTTAAAAAAACTTGATTGGCAGAGATACCGTCTCAAAACGTTTTTTTCCACGTGGGTGGCCAGTGAGGCTGTTATTGCAGGAAGTGTGGATTTAATCCCGGGTCGAATTTCCCAGATTCCCCAAATTATCAAATCCAAGCGGATTCCCATTGATACGGCATTTATTCAAATTTCGCCTCCCAATGAAGCCGGTTATTGCAGTCTCGGGGTGGCGATTGATGTCGCTCGCGAGGCCATGGAGCAAGCTTCGTTGGTGGTAGGGGAAATCAACACCCGAATCCCTTTCACATTCGGCGATACAATTGTCTCGATTTCAGATTTTGACCTATTGATTAAAGCAACCGAGTCGCCGACCTATTTTAAGCGCTGGCCGGTTAACAGTGTTATAGATCAAGTTGCCGCCAATGTAGCTCAATTGGTTGAAGATGGGGATTGTATCAGCTTTCATACCGGTCCTTTGTTTGAAGCATTAGGCCGGCACCTTACCGGCAAACGCCACCTGGGCATCCATTCGGCTTATTTTACCGATGCCCTGATGGATCTGGTTAAAAGCGGGGCTGTGACCAACTATCGCAAGACTGTTTTCAGGGGCAAATCAGTTGCTTCCTATGCGCTGGGAACACCGGAGTTGATGGCATGGTTGGACCGCAATCCACTGGTTGAATTTCAAGGTGTTGAACAAGTATTTGATCCGATCCAAGTCGGACGTAATCCTAAGTTCGTGGTTGTGTTCCAAGCCCGAAAAGTGGATTTGTTAGGTAGAATTGCGTTTCCTGTGGGTAAGGGAAATATTACGTCCGGTCCGGGTGAAGCAGCAGACCTGTTAACCGGCGCTGAGATCTCTCCGGGAGGACGTACGGTGTTCGGACTGCCTAGTCGAAATCCAAAAGGTTCCTCCAATATTGTGGTGATGCTTCGAGATCTTCGCAATCAGTTTCATATGCGTGAGTCAATTGATGTTGTGGTAACCGAATATGGAATAGCCAACCTGAAATGGCGCACAATCCGTGAACGGGCCCAAGCCTTAATCGATATCGCTCATCCGGACGATAGAGAAAAGCTTGTCAACCAGGCAAAAGAAAAGAAGATTCTGTTCCAGGATCAGATTTTTTTATCAGGGAGTGCCTATATATACCCTATGGAAATTGCAACCGAACACACCTTTAAGGGCGGGCTCAAGGTTCGATTCAGGGCTATCAAACCTTCCGATGAAGAAGCCATGCGTCGCCTTTTTTACCGTTTTTCAAATAAGATGGTTTACAATCGATTTTTCTATCCCATATCGACCATGCCCCATGGGAAAATTCAACAATACGTCAATATAGACTACAATCGTGAGATGTCTGTGGTGGCACTGATTGGGGAGCCCGATCAGGATAAGATCATTGCAGAAGCAAGATATGTTGCCAATGAGCAAAATTTTTACGGAGATTTGGCGTTTGTTGTGGATGAAACATATCAAGGCCTGGGTATTGCGGCCTACCTTTATGAAATGCTTATACGGCTGGCAAAAGAGAGGGGATTGAAAGGTTTTACCGCTGAAGTACTGGAAGCAAACAAAGTGATGATGAAAGTTTTTGAAAGAGGCTATTTACCAATAAACGCTCGTGTCCATAACGGCTTGTACGAGGTCACCATTCCCTTTGATGCCCCGCCTCTCAGGCAAGAGTAGAAAACATTTAGAGCCATTACTCTACCTGTGGTTGCAAAAACGCTTTCCAAGTCCCCCATCGATCGATTATCGAAAATGTTATCGAAGGACCGCTTGTTGTCAAAAAAATGGATCCGAAAACCGCTACCTCAAAGGGCGAAGAACTGCTGAACTGGGTGGGTTTGTTAGAAAAAAAGGATAATTATCCGGAATTCTTGACACACAGACTCTGAAGCGCCGGATTCGTAGAAACTGATTAAAAATGCTTTTTTTTCGAAAAATTGAAATGAGCCAAACTAGACCGCGAATTACGGTATGACGCGCTGGCAATTTTGAAAAGTTGCGTAGTTATTGCCTGAGAATATTATCCGAGGATGAAAGGCGACATGTATTCCAGTTTAAATCCTTAATTCTCGCTCGTTACACCTGGATACCGGCCTTCTGTTTGAAGACATTTACAGAATTAATCTCGAGATTGAGTAAATCAGCAATTCGAAATTTTGCGTCCATCCCTTTGGCCACGCCGGGACATTCGTTGAGTGTTCCAAGATTCATATCCTCCCTCACTTCCCGCATGGCAACCGGGTCTGCAAGGTCAGAAACCGAAACTCCCAGTTTATCAGCGACAACCTTTTTTGCGGCATCAATCTTCATCGCCCGGTTCAGCTGCAAACGCGCTACCAGATCTCCGGCAGTGCGTATTCCGCCCATCCCCGAAACGATTGCGTGCGCCGCATGCATACCGTAGGGATCACCGACCCCCACCTACAAACCATCCAAGCGGCAGATTTCTACGTGAGCCTTTGACGCTCTCGTTAATGCATCCACGGGAGGGGTAATGGTCAATGGAACCCCACCGACACCCATGCCTAACGCGGCATGTATCGGAATATCGGCCTCCTTCGAGCATTCCTTGGTGTAGGTTACGGAGCGCGATAAGTTGAAGGGGAGCGATTTATTGCTGATGATGTTGATAGCAGGTCCAAAGATCGTGGCACCTGCTTGTTGGGCCAATTTTACCTGGTCATGGGGATAAAGTCCCGCTAGTTGAACACCCTTGTAGTATAAATCTCCATGCAATCCCAAAATAAACTCCGAGGCCATTCCCAATTCAATACCCATTGCCGGGTATTTTTTTCGAAGGATCTCAATAGCGCGAAGTGTCGCCAAAAATTCCGCATCTCCCGCAGCAGCGGTAGTGTCAAAGTTAATACCGTCTGCGCCTGTCACATACATCTGGCTGCCCACGTAGACCATATCCTTTACCGCATATTCAACGGCCTCTTCATAGGATGCTTTAGCTTCTGCAATTTTTCGCTGAGGCATTAAATCCATTGGATTAGGACATGGGCCGTCAGGTTGGCTGTATAAACCTAAATTCGGCATGGCACCGTAGAGCAGCGGAGGTATGGTAATCAAAAGCGCTTGTTCCATGATGGGCTGTTCAAAAACCACAATCGGTTTTACCGGTTTGTAACTGTAATCAATGTGGGCAAGCTCCAGGCTGTCGGCCCCAAGCGCTCTTTCAAAAAACTGCAACGATTGAATCTTGCTGACGGAAATATTGGCCCGTTTGAGTTTGGTGGTGCCGCTGTCATAGGTAAGACAAATTTCCTTCCCTTGTGTTACCCCAACCGCTTTGTCGGTACACTGATGCAGTTCAAATAGATATTGGATCTCATCTTGGGTAAGCGGGGGTATTTTGGCCCGCTCGGCGGCATCTTGGGTGCCTGCTTCTAAATCATTTCGAACCTCTGCATCGGTCATCTCGACTCGGTGGCCGTCCCCCATTCTGGTTTGCATCTTTCCCATAATCGTTTTCCTTTGAGAAGATTTTTCTCGGATTTATTTTTGGGATACACCCAGTTCATCTTCTGCATCCGAGATAATGGAACGGATCGTAGCCCGAATGCTGTCGGCAAGCGGCGGAGGTTCATAGGTATCCAGAATATGTTGTACTTTTTCCTTGGCTCGCTGATAAATATCGGTACCGCCCGCCTGTTCCCAGTCTTCCCGGACCGTGCGATCGATTAAGGTCGCTTGCGATTGCGTTCGCATATGCTTAAAAGTATCCTCATGACCAAGAAAATCGTTGAAGATACCAACTTCTTGGATGACATCAACGGCCAAGGTCTCATCCCCAACCGGAATTCCGTTAACTGCATATTTAATCATGCCTGCTGTTTCGTTATCCAACACCAGTTGGGCCAAATCGAAAGTGATTCCCATTTCCAGCATTCCCAACCCATATATCACGTTGGCACCTGCCAACGCGGGTAATAGAGCGGTTATGGTCTTTTCGTGGCCGGACTGGTAATCGCAGATTTTTGTGTCAGCCTATCCACCGGCCACAAAGCAAGGCAAGCTATAGTATCGTGCCAGCCGGGCGACTGCGGCACTGATCATAGCGAGCTCCGGGGATCCCACTGACGCCGTCGCCCGCCGCAGATCCATCGGGCATGTGGAACTGCCATACACAAACGGCGATCCTTTGCACACCATTTGATTCAAAACCAGACTCGATAGAACTTCACAGTTTTGTGAAACCAACGTTCCAGCAAGGTGTATCGGGGAAGACCCTCCCGACATAGCCATTCCGATAATATTCACTCCCAAACCGTTTTTTGCTGCTTCCATAATAATATCGCAATGATCTTTGGGCAATTTGAGAGGGCTCACCGGGCAAGTAGCGAATGTCAGCAAGGGTCGTTCTCTCACTTTCTCCTTACTACCGGCTATTGCAACCAGCATTTCCACAATTCTTCGGGCCTGATAGCCGTTGACCGGCCCTAACCAGTGGTGTTTGGTTGTATTGGTTAGGGACGCTTCGGCGTTGTGAAGTGCCTGAACTTTAGGGGGCTTGTCGTGCGAGCACATGCATCTTTCATAGGTTTCGACATGTTCCAGATAGTCAATAATTTTTGAAGCTTTTTCGATGTCCGCTTTGGTGGTGTCTCTGAGTTCACCGGTTTGCGGATCAACGAACATGATTCCTTCACCGAAATTAGTGAATGAGATCCGATTATCTTCAAGCGCAATATCGCTTTCTGGGATGCGGCCGTAAGCATGAAATGTAGATGGGGCGCTACGGATCGCGTCCTCCACGACGTGGGGAGGAAATTTTACGATCCTTTTTTTTCGGTCTACGATAGCTCCCCCGCCATCAAAAATGGGGAGAGCCTTGTCATTTTCAACAAAGACGCCCGTGTTTTTAAGCACATCCAGTGTGGCCAGATGGATTTCATAGAGCTCATCGTCTGTGAATACGCTGAGCCCAAACCCCCCGCTATGGCGTTTCCCAGCTTTTAATCCGCGTATCATGTTTGCACCTCCCACTTAATGACAATTCGATTGCTGCCAATGCTAAATTTTAGACGCTATTCAAAGACTTTTAGGCATAGTTCCATTGTATCCATTGCATATCTCTCCAGATTGGACGCTTAGAGAGTACGCGGCGGTAGGGATTTTATAGTAATGCCTGAATTTTGCACACTACCGCAACCAACATTTGAAAAACCATCCGGGTTTCCAGTTATATGCGGCTTTGCCAAATCAAGAAGCATTAAACTGGAGGTTTCCACATGGTAGAACCAAACAAAAAGATTACCAATAAAATGCCCAACAGTAAAGGGTTAAAAAAAACTAGCGCGCAGACCAAAATTGGGAGAAAAGAACAATGGGATCTTAGTATAGTGGGATTGAAGGAATAAGAACCGCTAATCTGATCTTTTCCGCGGTTTTACCTGCTATTCCATATTAACGGCAGCGATAAAGGGTGACGGTTTTTCTTGAAACTTGGTTCTCGGCGTATTATCATTTTAAATCAATACTCCAAAATCGCATCATTTTTTCCAAATATACAGGGGGGCATTATGAAGTTTATGGTCTGTTATGATGGGTCGGAAGCAGCTAAATCTGCTTTAAAAGTGGCCCACAAGGATGCCAAAGGTTCAGAAGTAACATTGGAAGTGGTTAACACGATCACCAGGGAACTTCCATTAAAACCTTCCAAAATCCAAGAGAAGGAGGAGGACCTGAAAAGGGAAGTGATGGACCTGCTAGGTGATGGTATTGTCCCCTATGAAACCCAAGTTTTATTAACCTCACTGACTTCCGGAGAACAGCTGATAGACTTTGCCCAAGATGAGAAGGTGGAGCGCATTTATATTGGCATCATTAAAAAATCTAAGGTTGATAAATTAATATTCGGCTCAACCGCTCAGTATGTAATCTTTCACGCACCATGCCCGGTGGTTACCGTAAAAAAATAAAACAATAGGCCAAACACACCGCGTTTGCCTATTTTCCCTTTTAGAATTCTTCTATCATTGGTTATTATGACTCAAACCACCAGCGCTCTGCAGCTCTGTGACCATCCATCTCCCAGTTGCCGGCTGGATTTTCGAACCTAACTTTCTGGCTTGCAACCTCAATATTATTCGCAAAAACCGGAATGATGACGCCGCCCTCATCATGCACTATAGTTTGCATTTCTATATACATCTCATGGCGCTTCGCTTCGTTAAGTTCTGCGCGAGCCTCTTTTAACAATTTGTTAAATCGTTCATGTTTCCAAAACGTATCGTTCCAGGCTGAACCCTCTGCGTAAGCCGTAGAGAACATCCAATCCGCAGTGGCCCGGCCGCTCCAGTAGCACATAACCCATGGTTTTTTCATCCAGACGTCACTCCAATAACCGTCATCGGGATCAATTATTACCTCTATCTTGATACCGGCCTTGGCGGCGTGTTCTCTGAAAAGCATAGCAGCATCTGCGGCTTTCGCTCCCGGCCAGGCAGCATTAGCGGCGTGAAGACTGAAGGTGTAATCCAACACTCCGGCCTTTTTCATAAGAAATCGAGCCTTGTCAGGATCATATTCTCTCTGGGGTAATTCGGATGCATGAAATTTTTGTGTCGGCGCAATGGGATGGTCGTTACCAAGGCTGCCGTAACCGCGTAGAATCTTTTCGAGCAATTGCTCACGATTGATGGCGTACTTCAGAGCCAATCTGACGTCGATGTTGTTAAACGGTTCCCTATCGGTGAGCATCGGGATCGAATAATGTTTTGTCCCGGTCACGTTTATGATCTGGATACCACGTGCCTTTGGTAGCAGATGATTAAGTCTCAGTTCAAACCGATTCATGGCATCGATCTGTCCTCTGTGCAAGGCGACGATCCTTTCAGTGACATCCGCAATACCAAGAGTCTCAACCTCATTAAAGTGAGCGCGTCCTTCCTTCCAGTAGTTGGGGTTCCTTTGGGTAAATGCATTGTAGCCAGGTTCATAACTAATTAATGTGTAGCCGCCAGTGCCGATGCCTTTTTTCCAGTCGGCCTCCTTGGTGCCGGCAGGAGCGATGGATAGATGAGGGTCACTCATGATGAAAGGGAAATCGGCGTTTCCTTCCTTCAATGTGAACACGACCGTGTGTTTGTCGTCGGCCTTTATGTCTTCGATTGGGTCAACAATACCCTTGGCGGCCGACCTGGATTCTTTTCCTCTGTGGTGATTGATGGAATAGACCACATCTTCGGCGTCCAGTGATTTCCCATCGCTAAATTCGACACCCTTGCGCAATTTAAAAATCCATTGGACGGCATCCTTGGAAGCCTCCCAATTTTCGGCCAATTCAGGCATAGGGTTACCCTTGTAGTCAACTTCAACGAGGCAGTTCCTGATTTGCCAATTGATATTATACGCCATCGCGTCTGTCATCGTCGCAGGATCCAGCGAGTCGGTGGTCGAGCCTCCGGCCATGCCGAGTCTGAGCCGTCCGCCGTTTTGGGGTTTAGCAGCCCTGGCCGGATTGGCCAATATTGCAGGAGACAATGCAGCCGTAAGGCCTAAAGCGGATAGGCAGGCCAGGAAGTCACGCCGAGTAATTTTTCCCTGTGTCAATAAGCTCTCAAGCTTTTTCATCTCCGACATGATTACTTCTCCCTATAATTTTTCGTATCTCAAATCTCTTTAGTTTCTTGTATCTCCTTGAGTCCGATCCCTTTTTCTTTGCGCATTGCCAAAACACTATCGAGCCAATCCGGATCCATCTCCGGTACGGATGAGAGCAATAATTCCGTATATTCATGGTGTGGCGGTGTAAGGACGTCCTTCTTGACACCCTGTTCAACAATTCTGCCTTGCAGCATGACGACAATCTCATCGGATATGGCTTTAACCGTTGCCAGATCATGAGTAATAAAAAGATAGGATACGTGGAGTTCGTTTTGCAGATTTTGCAGCAGCTTTAATATACCTTCGGCAACCAGCTGATCCAGAGCCGATGTCGGTTCATCACAGATAATCAGGTCGGGCTTAGCCGCCAGGGCACGGGCAATACAGACCCTCTGCTTTTCGCCCCCGGACAGTTCCCCTGGTAGTCGATCTTTATATTTCTTTGGCGATAATTCGATCATTTCCAGAAGTTCCCTAACCCTCTGGTCTCTTTCTTTACCGTGTATATGAAAGTAAAAGGTGAGTGGACGTCCCAGGACATCGCCTACCTTCTGTCTGGGATTCAGAGCCGTATCCGGCATTTGATAAATCATTTGCATTATTCTGAGAGTTGTTCGGTCGCGTGATTTCAAAGCCGGCGGCAGTTCCTTCCCGCCATAGATAACTTTGCCTTCAAGCGGCGGCAGCAGACCGGTTATCACCCGTGCCAGCGTGCTTTTACCACTGCCGGATTCGCCGACCAGGGCAACAGTTCGGGCGCGTCTGACCTTGAGATTAATGTCTTCAAGCACCTTTTCATGGGCTTTTCCAGTGTAACTGGCCGACACGTTTTCGACTTCAAGGACAATATCATGTTCCGTAACGGACAGATCCCTGTCCTCCCTGAGAGTGCGGACCGAAAGCAATGCTCTGGTATATTCCTCTTTTGGATTGGCCATCAATTCCCTGGCATTGTTTTCCTCGACCAAATCCCCGTATCTGAGTACCATGATACGGTCGGCTAATTGGGCCACCACGGCCAGATCGTGGGTGATATAAATAGCTGCCGTGTTAAATTCCCTGACTATTTTCTTGATGGCGGCCAGAACCTCTATTTGGGTGGTAACGTCCAGTGCCGTAGTGGGCTCATCGAAGATGATAATATCCGGGGTGCAGGCCATGGCCATGGCCACCATGGCGCGCTGCAGCTGTCCCCCGGAAACCTGATGGGGATAGCGGTAACCAATGCCTTCAGGATCCGGCAGCAGAAGACGCCTGTAAATGTCTACCGCCTTTTCTTCCGCTTGGTGAAAATTCATTAGACCGTGCTGTATCGGTGCTTCGGCATACTGTTTTATGAGCCGATGCGCTGGATTAAAGGAGGCTGCGGCGCTTTGGGCCACATAGGCAATACGTACGCCTCTGATTTTTCTTAAGAACTCATCCGACTGGCCGAATAGTTCTATGCCGTCAAAGACGATCGAACCGGAGGAGATTCTGCAGCCCCCCCGGGTATAGGACATGGAAGCCAACCCGAGGGTCGATTTTCCTGCGCCGGATTCCCCTATCAGACCAAGAACCTCGCCTCTATCCAAAGTGAGGTCGAGGCCATTGATGATCGGCATCCATCGCTCTTCTTCAGAGCTGAAGCCTTCGATCACTATTTTTTTCATAGTAAGTAGTTGGGTCATTGGTAAACCTTCTTAATTGAATATTTATCGGAAGAATGCCTTATCTATTCGATATTCAATCTGCAATTTTCAATCCTTTAACCCGCTAGCAATCTTCAGAAACCAGTCAACAATTAAGTTGACGCCTACCGTCAGGAATGCGATCGCCCCGGCTGGCCATAGCGGCGTAAATATGCCGAAGGTAATCGCCCCTGCATTTTCCCGTACCATGCCTCCCCAGTCCGCCGTAGGGGGTTGAATACCCAGACCCAGAAAACTAAGCGAGGCGATGAATAAAAATACGAAACAGAAACGCAGGCCGAATTCCGCGACTAACGGCGGCATGGCATTGGGCAGTATTTCTTTGCGCATGATCCACCCGATTCCTTCGCCGCGAAGCCTTGCCGCTTCAACGTACTCCATGACTGAAATATCTACAGCTACGGCCCTCGACAGACGAAAAACCCGCGTAGAGTCGAGCACCGCGATGACCAATATCATAGCGGTTATGGACGTGCCGACCACCGACAGCACGACTAACGCAAAAATAAGCATCGGGATGGCCATTAAAATGTCGACCACACGGCTTAGACCCATATCGGTCCAGCCGCCGAGTGCTGCCGCAAAAATTCCGAAAAGAGCGCCTAAAAAGAACGAAAGCAATGTTGTGATAAACGCTATCGCTATTGTATTCCGGGCGCCGTAAATCAGACGCGTAAACATATCCCTTCCGATATGATCGGTTCCCAACAGATGACCCCTGCTCGAAGAAAGCCAAACATCGCCGACCACTTCTGTTTCTCCATAAGGAGTGATAACCGGAGCAAATACGGCAGCAAAGACATTTATCAGTACCATTGCAAGACCAATGCGCGCGGCTAGCGGTGATTGCCTGAGTAATTTGAAGAAAGCCATCTCGATTATTCTCCTTATTTTGATCTTGGATGCAGCAATCTGGGATTACTGAGAATTGACAGGATATCAGCTAAAAGATTCAGCGAGACATAAACCGTGGCAAAAATAAGGCCGCTGGCCTGAACAACGGGAATATCACGTTTGGCTACGGAATCCACCAGCAGCTGGCCCAAACCCGGGTAGACAAATACCACTTCAACGAGCACAACGCCCACAACAAGATAGGCCAGATTAATCGCTACCACATTAATAACCGGCGACAGGGCATTGGGGAATGCGTGCAGAACAATAATCCGCATACGCTTTAAACCTTTTAACTGAGCCATCTCGATAAACGAGCTGGCCAGGACATTGATGATCGCTGCACGCGTCTGGCGCATCATGTGAGCGGTTACGATAAACGTAAGCGTCAGGCTGGGAAGAATAATGGCATGAATTTTCTCCCAAAACGACATTTGATCGTTTATGCTGGAAATACTGGGAAAGATAATTAATTGAACCGAGAGCAAGGCGATCAGAATGTAGGCGATAAAGAATTCCGGGAAGGAAATCGCGCTGAGTGTGCTTGTGGAAATGAGATTGTCAAACCAGCTGCCACGGTAAAGCGCAGCAAGAAGCCCGAGCAGAATTGCGAGCGGCACCGATATCACGGCTGCTGTGGCTGCTAAAAATATCGTATTGGCAAAACGCCAAACGACTAAATCGACGATTGGGCGTTTGTTGGCCAGGGAGGTGCCCAGATCACCTTTCATAAAATCGCCCAGCCAGGCAAAATAGCGCACATGCGGTGGAAGATCCAACTTGAGCTCCCTGCGAAATGCGGCTACGGTTTCCGGTGTTGCCTCCTGTCCCAGGATGGCCGTCGCCAGATCGCCCGGCAGTGCCTCCACGCCCACGAAAATAATAACAGAGACGACGAAAATGGTCAGTATCCCCAACGCAAGGCGTTTGGCTACCATGGTGAGTATATCTTTCATTTTTTCCCAACCTATAGTTTTGTAGAACAAATTGCGGTTAGCTTGATCACCTGCTTTCCCAGGGCGGGTGGCCGGTGATAAGGCTTAATTGAGACATGTTCGAGAACCGTGTTTTACGGAGAGGTGCCGACTTAAGCGAACCACCAGCGCTCCGGGAGTCTAAAGCCGTCAAACTCCCAGTTGGCCGCCGGATTTTTGAATGCGAGCTTCTTGCTTGCCGCGGAAAGCTGCAAGGCAAATGCCGGAACGGGCGTGGCACCCTCGTCGCGTACAATACTCTGGCATTCCACATACAGCTCGCGCCGTTTTTTGTCGTCAAGCTCGGCCCGGGCCGCTTTGAGCAGCTCGTTGAACTTCGGATGGTTCCATTTGGTGTCGTTCCAGTTGGCATCTTTCGAATATGCTAGAGAGAACATCCAATCCGCGGTCGGTCGCCCGCTCCAGTAGCACTGGACCCATTCCTTCTTGATCCAGACATTCTCCCAGTAACCGTCATCCGGCTCCCGAACAACTTGGATCTTAATACCGGCCTTCCTTGCCGATTCTTGTATCAGAACCGACGCATCTACCGCTCCTGGAAAGGCGGCATCGGCGGCATGTAGCTTGAAGGTGTGATTCAACATACCCGCCTTCTTCAAATGTGACTTGGCCTTATCCGGGTCGTACTCTCTCTGGGGCAGATCTTTGGCATAGTACTTGTTGATTTTGGGAATTGGGTGATCGTTACCGATGTAGCCGTATCCGCGCAGAATCTTATCCACCAACAGCTGTCGGTCGATCGCGTATTTGAGCCCCAGCCGGACATCGTTGTTGTCGTAGGGTTTCATGGTGGTCAGCATGGGGATGGTGTAATGCCTGGCTCCCTCCAGCTTCAAAGCCTGGACGTTGGGCGTCTTTTCAAGCAGGTGGAAGGTTTTGGGCTCACAGCGGTTTATCACATGGACCTGGCCGGTTTTCAAGGCATTGGTCCGGGCATTGGTGTCGGCAATACCGATGATTTCCACCTCGTCAAAGTAGGGGCGGTCCTCTCTGAAGTAGTTGGGATTGCGTTTGCCAAGGAATCTGACGCCGGGCTCCCACGCCACCATGCTGAAGGGGCCTGTTCCGATGCCCTTTTCATATTCCTTGCCCTTGGTGCCAGAGGGGATGATGGGGATGTGATAGTCACTGGCGATAAAGGGGAAATCGGCGTTGCCTTCCTTCAATGTGAATACCACCGTGAATTTGCCGTCGGCCTTGATGTCGACGATCGGCTCGACCACGCCTTTGGCAGCTGATTTGGTATCCTCACCGCGATGCTCATTGAAGGAATACACAACATCCTCGGCGGTCATGGTTTTGCCGTTGTGAAATTCCACGCCCTGGCGCAGTTTGAAGGTCCATTTCAACGCATCCGGGGAGGCTTCCCAACTTTCGGCCAGTTCAGGAATCGGTTCGCCTTTATAGTCGACTTCAACCAGCATACCCCGGAGGCATTGATTGACGGTTTGCGGCATCGTGTGCATCAAGGTTCCGGGATCCATGGAATCGGTGGTTGAACCTCCGGCAGAGCCTATCTTTACCCGACCTCCTTTTTTGGGCGCCGCTTCAGCCGTGGTGCTTAGCAATGACGGGGACACGGCTGCCATAAGTCCCAGAGCGGACACGCGAGCGATAAACTCACGGCGTGTGATTTTCCCGCCGGCTAACAAGAGTTCCAGTTCTTTCAGCTTTGACATGCCATGTTCCTCCTTTCGATAATCTGAATTTTTTTTGGCTTTAACCCAGACGGTTAATGTTTGACAGTTTAATTGACAGTTGTCGTTAATTATTAATCTGAATAATTATTGGCACATTATCTGTCGTCGAACTTTAACCTCGTCGAATCTTTGAGGCAGGAATTGCAATGCAAAACTATTTATCGATTGCTGAAAACTAAATAAGAGTGAAGATGCGCTCCCGAGTTCGTTTTTCCGATGAAACCGGGAAACGTTACGAATAGTTTTCCTCCTTCATTTCCTGTTTTCTTTTTGAATTATTGAATTTTATTTATACGTTTAGAGTTGAATAGTCAAGGTTTAAAAAATATAGTTGCTAATTAGCTAAGAGTAAATATAACGGAGTCTTACATAGAGACAGGAACTAACGCAAAAACTTAAAGCATTAGTTATCAAGGGACAGTGAAGGCTGATAGCAGTGCGTCAGTCATCGAATCTAATGCAGGCTCAAGCGGCCGGCAGTCCGTTTTCCCCTTGATAAAGTAGGAAAGATTCCTTAACTTACCCAGCATGGGACATGTCTTTGATTTTCATGAAGCCAAAGCATACGACAAGTGGTTGAAGAAGCCACACAATAGAACCGTGTTCGAGCTTGAAACTCATTTGATGCGGGATTTACTTCAGCCGATGCGTGGCGAATCCGTGCTTGATATCGGTTGCGGAACGGGGATGTGTCTGGCTGCACTATTAGAAATGGGGCTTCAGGTCACCGGATTGGATCCGTCTACCTACATGCTGGATCTGGCTTTGGAAAAAATAGGCCAGCGCGCTGATTTATATCGTGGATATGCCGAAGATCTTCCGTTTGATGACAATTCATTCAATTACTCTTGCTTTTTTACCACCTTGGAATTTGTCGATGATCCAAAAAAAGCACTGGAGGAGGCTATTCGCGTAACCAAAGACCGCGTTTTTATCGGAGTTCTCAACAGCTATGCCATCAAGGGGATTCAGCGGCGGGTCAAAGGCATTTTTTCACCGACTATTTTTAATCATGCCAAGTTTTACAGCGTGTGGGAACTTAAGCAGATTATCCGCAGCAGTGTTGGAAACGTGCCCGTCTCCTGGCGGACGGTATGCCAGCTTCCGACTCCCTCAGGCACGTATTCTTTTGGCCTGGAAAAATACAAAATCATTCAACGGTGCCCTTTCGGAGCGTTTGCAGGGATGGTGGTGACCCTTGTCCCGCGATTTAGAACTAAGCCGCTTACGATGCGGTATCAGGCAAAAGATCCTTCCGGTGCTGCCACTGGATAAGAATTTTTCCGAATTTCTCAGGCCGTTAAAAACCACAAAAAGGCGGCTGACTCCGGCAAGGGAGCATTAAACTTATGGAAGCGTATTTATATGAATCCCTGGGAGAGAGTAACGTCAAATGCAACCTCTGCAACCATCGTTGTGTGATAAAGGATGGTCGACGCGGGAGATGCGGTGTACGCGAAAATCAGGCGGGTGTCCTGAAAACGCTGGTATTTGGAAAGCTCATCGCACGCCACATTGATCCCATCGAAAAAAAGCCATTATTTCATTTCCTTCCCGGGACCCTTTCGTATTCCATCGCAACTGTTGGTTGTAACTTTCGCTGTAAATTTTGCCAGAATGCGGATATTGCCCAAATGCCCACGGATCATGAAGGGATCATTTGGGGTGACAGCTATACACCGCAGGATGTCGTGATTGGGGCTGAAAGAGGAGGCTGCCACAGCATTTCGTACACCTACACCGAGCCAACTATATTTTTCGAATTTGCGTTTGAGACTGCCAAACTGGCGCACGAGAAAGGGATTCGAAATGTTTTTGTGACCAACGGTTACATGACCCGTGAAGCGCTTGAGATGATCAATCCCTATCTAGACGCGGCCAATGTCGATCTGAAAGCGTTTACCGACCGTTATTACAAAGAACTCTGCAGTGCTGCGCTTCACCATGTACAGGACACCTTAAAAACCATGAAAACCCTGGGAATTTTTGTGGAGGTGACGACTCTGATCGTTCCGGGTTTGAATGATAATCCCTCGGAGCTGAAAGATTTGGCGGCCTTTCTTGCCGAAGATCTGGGAACAGATACGCCTTGGCATATCAGCCGATTTCATCCAACCTACAAACTGACCGATCGCCCGCCAACGCCGGTTAAAACCCTCACCATGGCCAGAGACATTGGGTTGGGTGCCGGATTGAAATATGTTTACACCGGCAATGTTCCCGGCGATGTTGGAGAAAATACCTTCTGTTACAGCTGCGGCGATATGGTTGTCGAGCGCCGGGGTTTCCAAATCGGAAAGATGCGAGTTGAAAATGGTAAATGCACTCAATGTGGTGCTGAAATAGATGGGGTGTGGGAATAGCATAGCCACCCTTCGGGCGGCCGGTTCAAAGGTTTAAGATTTGGGGTCGGGGCCACGTCATTTAATCGGGTAATTGCTTGGGGGGAAAAATTACTCGTTCATGAAAATCATTAAAATTTCAAGCACCCAAAACCGAATCCCTGGCCCAGACCGGATTAGAGGCTACAGTATTTATTATCTCCACTGTAAGCTTACAACGGATGATGATATACACCTACCCACTAGCGCCAGGTCGGGCACAAACAAATATCAATGACCAAAGCGCATACCTACGAGCTATGAACCTTAACGGGTATCCTGATCAGCTGAACAGCAATTAACGAAATCAGGCTCATCATCGCACCGCCGATAAACGGAATGCGATGATCGACTACCCACAGCAAACCGCCGATGGCGGGTAAAGACACGGCAGCGATGTGGTTGATGGTGAAGCCGACAGCCATACTTGGTGCGATGTCTCTGGGGTCTCCCACCTTTTGAAAATAGGTGCGGATGGCAATGGCAAAGTTGAAAAAAATGTGATCCAGGATATAGAGGACAGCAACAAGCAGTTTGGATCCCGAGGTGGCATATGCCACAAAAATAAAAATCAGGCTGAAATATTCTAGTGACAGCACCTTGCGTTCGCCAAAACGGATAATACTTCTGCCGATTAGCGGACTTAGAAAATAATTAATTATGTTGTTGATAACAAAAAGAATGGTGATTTCTTGAACGGAGTATTCAAATTTTTGCACCATCAACAAAACGGCAAATGCCATAAATATCTGGCGACGTGCGCCGGCCATAAACGTTAAAAAGTAAAATAGGCAATATTTTTTGCGCACGATCATTTTTTTACGCTGCGGGACAATCTTGGTATCCGAGGGATCCTGCGTTAAACCCCAGGCCGCTGCTGCTGCAATCATACCTCCAACGAGAAGATAGATCTTGGAAAAATCCAGCAAAAATGCCAGAAAATAGATTAAAATTCCGACGGCGATGTTGGATGCCGCTGCTACACTGCGTTGTTTGCCGAATACCCAGGGAGATGTTCCTTCATCAAAATACTGAAGTGTCAGGGACATATTGGTGGTTTCATAGTAATGGAAACCAAAGCTCATAACCAGGGTCGTTATCAGCAGCCCGGAAAAGGAAGGAAACAGGCCGGTAAGTCCAATTCCCAGACCCAGAAATAAAATCGACAAAGCCGATAAACGATGTTCTCTCATGAACATGATCACATAAACGGCCATCAAAGCCAGAAAACCCGGAATTTCTCGGACGGACTGGATCATTCCGATGTGATGGCCATCCAGACCAGCGACCTCGACAGCAAAATTGTTGAACAGCGTTTGCCAAGTCTGCAATCCCATGGACGAGCAGATCGCTAACACGATCAGATATCTGTACATGGGATTCTTTTTTATCTCTATCAGATAAGACATTTGTGACGTTTTTTGTTTGCTGATTAGATACCATTCGGGGATGGGTTCAAAAATATGAACCTAATTTATATAAAAATTTCAAACTGTTAAGTTTTCTATTGTTGCCCGAAGCGCTTAGGGTTCAAAATTTTGAACTTCACTCCATATTCAAAATTTACTTTAAAAACAACACCTTTTTATAAGTGTACATTAAAGGGTTAATAATTATGAACAAAACCATTAAATCTCATTTCTCGAAATGATCGTCGTGACAAGATTAAATTGATTTTGTACACGTATAACTATACGAATTTTATACTAAATTAAAAAAAATTGATCAAAACTAAAATCTAAAATTGAAATTGGCAAAGAAATTGCATTCTTTCTTGTCAGCCTAATAATTTCTTCATCTGTTCTCCTCCTTAACGACTAATTGGAACCACCAATTGGTCGTTTTTTTTTGACAGTATTTTTAAATTATTTGGTTATCCACAAAGCCCAAGTGACGTCTCTTGGAATAGGTGTTGACGGTCACCCGCCTGGCGGAAGAGTGACTGTCTGAGGTCATTAGGGAGCGTTACATCAAACAGCATGATGCGCCGTTACAAAAGACCACAACGTGTGTGTACGCCTCACTGTCTTATTGATCTTGAGGCCCTGTTTGCTGTTACGCTCCCTTGTGAGCGAGTTTCACGCGTCCGCCAGGCGGGTGACCGTCAACGCTGATGTTCACTTACTTGAGCTATCAGGATAACCACATTAAATTAAATTAAGCCAAGATCTTAATAGGTCATCACTTTAGCTGCTACTCCATGATCATTGATTTTCATACCCACCTTTTTCCGCAAGAGATTCGCGAACACCGGGAAAATTACGTTTCCGCTGAACCTGCCTTCAGCCTGTTATATTCGTCCTCAAAATCCAAAACTGCTGGCGCGGCGGAATTGATTCAGGCTATGGACGAAAACCATGTAGATAAATCCGTAGTATTCGGCTTTCCCTGGCTTAATTCGGAAACCTTGAAAAGACATAACGATTATATCATGGGGGTCGTTGCCAAACACCCCCATCGTTTGATAGGACTGGGTTGTCTAAATCCTGCCAATAGCGATGCGCTTGTCGAAGCAGAACGTTGCATTGAGGGAGGCCTGGCCGGTATTGGAGAACTTGCGTTTTACCAATCCGGCATCGATGAATCTGTTCTGAATCAGTTGACCTCCATTATGCAATTATGCCAAAATCGGCAGCTTCCCGTGCTGATCCACACCAATGAGCCCATCGGACATCATTATCCAGGTAAAACTCCGCTCAGCCTGGCTCAAATTTACCGATTGATCAAAGAGTTTCCTAAAAATAAAATTGTCCTCGCTCACTGGGGCGGTGGCGTATTTTTTTACAGCCTTTTGAAAAAGGAGGTTAGAGCTTATCTAAAAAATGTGTATGTCGATACCGCCGCTTCCCCTTATCTTTATGACCCCTTGATTTATGAGCTCGCGATCAAGCTGATCGGGGTTGATAAAATTTTATTTGGAAGTGACTATCCCCTATTGCCGCCTTCACGATATTTTGATGAACTCCAGGAAACAGGGCTAACCCCCTCCCAGGTGGATCATATCTGCGGCGAAAATGCCAGACTGCTTCTTAAATGCTAAAGATTGCCGGAGGTCTATTATGGACAAAAATTTAGTTGCCGTCGTTCGTTATTAAACACCAATGGAATCCGTGCGCAAAGCCGTTGAGTTGTTCCATGGTCTGGATCATCTGAACGCGAATGCCAAGGTGTTTGTCAAACCCAATAGGATTTCAAATACGGCGAAACAAATGACGCGATACTCCCCCTTCCACTGGTCAAACAGGGTCTCAAGGGTGTTTTTTATCACAAATATGATCTGTCAATGTGCACGCACTGTTCGCTTGTTAACGGCCTGATGCTTTCAGCCATTCAGTTTGCGTGGAAGGGCGAACCCTGGGGCGACGTTGAGATCCTCACCGGAAAATCCATGCAACCGACACCGGGCAAGAAAAAAACGATCTTACTCGGCAAATGTATTTATCAGGCTCACAAAGACAACCCGAGCATTCATGAGATGATTCCCGTTAAAGGGTGCCCCCCAAACCAGAAGATATGCTTAAGGCGCTGCACAAAACCGGCATCGAGGCGGATCCAGGTTTATTTGATAACCTTGAACAGCTACCGGGGTTTTATATGAGCCGTTACCAGGATAAACCCGAATATGACGAAGGATTTTTTCAGATTGAGTCGGACCCGGATGAAGCTTACGACTGTAGATGGATTACGCGCCAAGATCTGAACATCGAATAAGAAATATCGAATGAAGTGACATTGACAGCTACGTCGTTTATCCCTGTGAATGTGAAGGATGGGCGTTTATCACCTGAGTTCGCGTAGTTTTGCCAGTATCGGCTCCATCCGCATCCGATGCTCCGGTGGAATCATCAACACACTCAAAGGCTGGTTTTTTATAAGTCCGAAGGCGGCGCATTTGAGAGCATTTTCTTCATAGGCCCCGCGGATACCATCCGTGGTCATCAGCTTTAAAAGATCGAGCAGATTCCCCGTACATCCCTGGTGATCGACGTGTTCGATAATCTGCAAAAAGACGGTGTTGACCGAAAGAACAAAATCATCCACCTCGGCAGATCTACTCTCGGCGCAGTTTTGACGGGACACCAGGCACCGGCACCCAAAAGGTCTCAGCAAATATATCGGGCATTCAGCATTGGATAGAACAGGACACGCTTGAAGGTCCTTCGTATCGTTTTCTGGCGGGGGGTCGATACCCTCGGCACAAAGCGCTGCCAGCTGATTCGTCGTTATCTGCGGTTGGAAGCGTTTTGTTTCCGGAGCCTCTCGAATTCCTGTGATTGCAGTCGTATTTTCTTTTGTAACCAACTTGCTGATGATGTAATATCCTTCGAGTGTTGTTAAGGTTACGTTTGCGGTACAGCAATGCGCACAGTATTTCTTGCAGGCGATATCCTGGGTCTTCATAAAGTTGTCATAGATGACGTAAATTCCTTCCAAAGCCGCTAATTTTTTTTCAAGCATAACGTATTCACTCCTTAACCGGCAAAACATGGGCTTATATAATCATCTGATTGTGTGACATAAATTTGTGGACAAAATTAGGTGTATTTCCTATACGTTCTGTTTCACTAGAACGTTATTTGGATGATGGTGATGTCGAGCAAAGTCTATTTTATTGATCTGATGGCGAAACACAAGCATAACTTTGTTGGGAAACTTAGAGATCTCGGCAAAGCTCAAATAAATTCCAAAAAGTGCATTGGGTGCGGCGAGGGCATATTGATTTGCCCGAACCGTGCAATGCAGACGTGGTCGCCGCAACCTGGCGTACGCACCGCGTCTAGAGACGATCAACGCCCTCTCCAGCTTGGACGATTTCAGCGAGGAGAGAGAACGCCTAACAAAGCAAATTCACTCGGACTGCAAATTCAGCCGCCCGCAATTTCTTGCTGGTGATTTGCGGCGTTAGCCGGACAGTGAGGAATTATGGACACACCGCTCAAAGAGAAATCATCGGTAGCGGAAATAAAAGCTCGATTTGATAATGATGTTGAACGATTTTCAAACCTCGAAACCGGACAGACATCGACCATTGATGCGCCATTAGCAATGGAGCTGATTACACAAGGTGCCATTAAATCAACTGTAAACATCCAAAAAGTTTTAGATATCGGCTGTGGCGCTGGCAATAATACCATAAAACTTTCTCAATTTGTTTCACCGTTTGATTGTGATCTTGTTGATCTCAGCTCATCTATGCTGGAGAAGGCATACGAGCGGATTTCAGAGGTCAACACCGGCAAGATAGAAATAATTCAAGGCGATTTTCGTGAAATCGATTTGCCTGAACAAGGATACGATATCATTTTTGCAGCAGCCGTTTTACATCATTTGCGTGATGATCAGGATTGGGAATCAACCTTTAGAAAGATCTATCGGCTAACAGCCCCAGGTGGAAGCGTCTGGATTACGGATCTGGTATCTCATGAAACCGAACCCGTTCAATTTATGATGTGTGAACGGTATGGTGAATATCTTTGTTCTGTGGGTGGAGAATCCTATAGGACCAAAGTCTTTGAATATATCGAGAAGGAAGATTCACCGAGGCCGGTTACCTATCAATTGGACCTTCTCCGCAAAGTAGGATTCGATCATATTGAGCTTTTACATAAAAATTCTTGTTTTGCAGCTTTTGGTGCAATCAAAAACGGATAGCAAAGCAAAATTCAGCCAACTCGTGTACTCACGGCTTATTTGTGTCCCTCTGGTATTCCCTAGAAAGTAAAAAAGAAAATGGTCAAGATTAGACATTTTGAAGAAATGGATTGGGAAGCCACATGGAATATTATTGCGCCTGAGTTCAGGGCTGGTGAAACCTACGCTTTTTCGCCGGATATCACTGAAGAGGGCGCATACCATGTATGGGTAGAAACGCCATCAGCGACGTTTGTTGCAGTCGATGAAACTAACGAGGTCGTTGGCACCTACTACATCAAACCAAATCAACCTGTCCTCGGAGCTCACGTCTGTAACTGTGGCTATGTCGTCGCAGAACATTCCCGACGCAAAGGGGTCGCATCCGAAATGTGTGAGCATTCTCAGCGAGAGGCCATATCTCGCGGCTTCCGGGCGATGCAGTACAACATGGTTGTCTCCACGAATGAAGGCGCGATCCGCCTATGGAAAAGACATGGGTTTCAAGTGGTCGGGACCCTGCCCAAAGCGTTTCGACACCACCAGCTTGGATTTGTGGATGCGCATGTAATGTATAAGGAACTAGAAACATAAATGTTTGTCCTAAGTACCAAGAAAATTTAAGAAGACTTCTTATAAGCGCGATAAAATGCATCGATCACGGTTTCAGCTGGGGTGTTTTTTAGACATATTGGGTCCTCACAATTTTCTTTCTGGGTTTCAAAACAGGGCTGACACTCGAGCTTGGGGCGAACGACCTCAACCGATCGCCCAAACGGTTTCCAGCGTCGGGGATCGGCTGGACCAAAAATCACGGTGGTTGGCAGGCCCAAGAATGCCGCCAGATGGCTCACTCCGGAATCATTTCCGATATAGCCGCCTGCCGACTTGAGCAATACCAACAAATCCATTGTCTCAATCAACGCATGCACTGTGCGATCTGGGTGATGAGGATCAAGCAGCGTTTTGGCCAGATCCTGTTCCGCCGGGCCCACGATGAATCCAGGCTCTAATGCGTTGGATTTGAGCATTGACTCAATTTTTAAAAAAAGAGATATGGGCCAGCGCTTTCTGAGACTGCCGGCGCCGGGATGAAGCAGTATTTTCTTTGGATTACGTGTTTGATGATTCACATTCTCTCTTAGGTGTCGCTCCATAGTGCCTGCCGGATTTAAATCTACCTTTGAAAGCAGCCCTTGCTCGACGAGACTATTCAACGCAAATTCAGTAACATGAATTCGTTTTTGCGCGGGTGGTTTCGGGGGTATTCGATGGCAAGGGGTGCCCGTAACGTGATGAATCGTGTGCAGCAGCTGACTGGAATTAGAGAAAAGCAAAATTGCTGCAAACGACTTTAGCAGATCTACCATTTTGGGCTCGATCTGATCGACGAATAGAGAAGCAGCCAAAGCACTTTCTTGGGGGTAATATTTATCTATAATACCCAGTTCCTTGGCCAATATACCCAGCTGGTTCTGACACAATACTTCGATTCGCTTATAATATCTTTTAAGCTCTAAGAGCGCTGGAAAGATTGCTACAAAATCTCCAAGTGCTCCTTGGTGGATGACAAAAAGTTCTGGGGCTTCCATTTATAACCGTTTTGGGATGGGAGAACCGTTTCTTCGGAAATATAGTTCCAATCGTCGATAGTCAATTCAGATGTGCAATTCAACCACATCTTCATCATGGAGGACATGATCCCGATGCACCATCTGTCCGTCAAACACGTTTTCTCCCCAGATTTTGGCAACTTTCAGTTTGTCGGCAAAATCTTTGTGAACTTTGCTGGCAAAATCTCCCACGGTGCTGCCTTTTTTTAAGGTGAAAGGAGAGCCGCGATCCGGTTCTTTGCCGGGAGCCTTGGAGTACACACGAATAATCCGCAGCCGTTCAACGATGGTTTGCTTGAGCGTATCCAGATTGCGATGGCTGACTACGGATATTGTAACCATGGGCCAGTTATCTTCAAGCAGTTCGCGAAAGATTTCAAAATTTTCCTGTGAGTCGGCATCGTCATTTTTATTGGCCAGCACCAGGAATGGGATAAAGAGCATCCGTTGGAGTCCGGGAAAACGATCGCTGAGCCGCAGTGGCGCGATGTGATGCTCTTTTAGCAATGCCACCGTGTCTTCGAGCTGCTGTACAGGATCCGTTTGCAAATCAACAACAAGCAGAATGAGGTCTGCGCGGCGAATGAGATCCAACAGTGCCGGCTCAACATATTCCCGGTTCAATGGTGGCGTATCCACAAGCTGGATCTGGATATTTCCAACCGGCATCATGCCGGGAGTCGGTTTCCAGGTGGTGTGTGGGTAGTCGGCCACCTCCGGATTGGCATTGGTAACTGTTGCTACCAGTGCAGATTTACCGACATTGGCCGGACCGATTACCGCCACCTGACCGGCACCTTCCTTGTCTATGTGAAAAGCGGAATCTCTTTTGCTGATACCTTTTTTACCCTGGCTGGCGCTTTTGAGTTTGGAGATTTTTTTACGCAGATCCGCGCGTAGTTTATCGGTGCCCTTATGTTTGGGCATGATGGTGAGCATTTCTTCAAGGCAGGTGATTTTTTCCGTAGGGGTTCTGGCCTCGCGATAACGCTTTTCAGCAGAAAAGTAGTCGGGTGGTAAATTCGCCGGCATGGCTATCCAACCATACGTTGTTGTTTTTAAAGTGTGGCAAGCAAACTAAGTCCAACGATTCGTAAATACGATGACGTATTTACTCACTAGGGTCTGAAGTGACTAAAATGAACTCAAATTATGGTACGCTACCATTTCAAAATAAAAAGAATGCCTCAATTTTGGCATGTGTCTCATATATACGGTTACATCGGTAACTGAACCATGGGACCATTACTTCAGCATACAATCTTAAAGAAGATTTAGATCCTTTAGAGGGGAAAGTCAACTGATTGCAATGATGAACACTGCGCAACTTTATTAAGTATCTTGCTGATTTGGACTAAGTGATTACTATCAGGCAAAGGGATCGAGGTACCGGGAAGAACGACCGATAAAAAAATTACGGTTGTCATCATTCATGTTTCGGTTGAGGTTTTCAAACCGGTATAGTAGGAGCAGGGAATGGAGTTTTCAAAATATGTGAAGCGGACCGTATATATATTAGGACTGCTGGTGCTCCTCATTTTAATTGCGCTGACAATCGGGATTCCGGTGAATTTAAATGGAATTCGAGAAAAAGCGGAAACCACGGTATCCAAAGCACTCGGCAGAAACGTTTATATCGATGGTCATCTCGCCTTTGAAGTAAGTTTTCGGCCGTCAGTGGAACTGGAGGGGTTACGAATTTCCAATCCACCGTCTTGGGACACAGACAATTTTGTTGGCGTCAACCGGTTTCAAGCCCAAATTCGGATTCTGCCGTTGTTACGTGGCAGGATTCATATTCAGGAAATAAACGCCAATGGGATAGATGTTCACCTTGAGAGCAAACCGCATGGAGAAAAAAATTGGCTGTTTGATTTTGCCAAAAAGACGGCAGAACCCTCAGCACCATCAACAGACAGCGCCGACGGCTTTGCGGTAGAGTTAGTTGAGGTGGATGAACTATCATTAACGCAAATTAACGTAACCTTTCTCGACCACGACTCGGACCAGAAGTATGAATTTA